>DLAP01000077.1 GCA_002493965.1 Clostridiales bacterium UBA7044 | reverse complement strand
CTATTAGTTTTCAGATACGCTCTAGTCTCAAAAGTTCCCAAAACGCTGATTTTGAGGGAGCAACAGACTTGTCTGACCCAAACGCTGACCCAAAAGGTGACAGCGGCGTATGGACAAGTTTGAAACGATAGTTTTTAATTCTTGCATTTCTGGACGAAACAGTGTAGAATGGACGTAAAATAGTTGGATTTTCGACCGCCAGCGATTTCGGGTCCAAGAGACCTCGGGTTCGAATCCCGACACTCCGACGAACGAAACAGCCGTTTTTGCAGCGTAAAAGTTGCGAAAACGGCTGTTTTTCTTTATACAAGGCTGGAAGTGGCCCAAATAAATCGCCCCCGGTTTGGGTCAGGTATACGGTGAAATCCGCATTTGACCCAGATTTGACCCAAACGGGAGTGGGTTCGGGAAGTGTCGAAAACATGGGTGATTGCAAAAGTTCGGAAAATGGCCTTTTTCAAAATGGTTCCCGCTGCCAAACCGGCAGCGGGATTTGGCATGTTCAGGGCTTATTTGTTTTCTTCGTTTTGCTACTTACCGTCTGACGGTAATTTGAGATGATGTCAGGCGGTAGTGACTATTCTACGTTTTGCCGGAGAAAGCCGCCTACCTTTTGGGCAGCATCCTGCTGCATTTGGGTGGAGGTATGCCCGTAGGTGTCCAGCGTAAAGCCTGCAGAGTAATGTCCCAGCATTCCTGACAGTGTTTTCACATCTACTCCATTTTGCAGTGCCAAGGTCGCGAATGTGTGACGAAGATCATGAAATCTTGCTTTTGAGGCGTTTCTCTTGTATAATGAAGAAAAAGTTTTAAAGGAGGCCATGCTATGGAAATCAGGGTGCTTCGCTACTTTTTAGCCGTTGTCCGGGAGGAAGGCATCAACCGGGCCGCCGAGGTTTTACATATCACCCAGCCCACCCTCAGTCGTCAGCTCTCTCAGCTGGAAGACGAGATGGGAGTAAAGCTGTTTCACAGAGGTGCGAAGAAGATTACTTTGACAAGTGAGGGTGTTTTACTGCGCCGCAGGGCCGAGGAAATTCTTTCGCTGGTGGATCGCACAGCACAGGAACTGATGGAACAGGACGAATTGGTGGAGGGCAGAGTTGTCATTGGCGGTGGAGAATTGGCAGCTATGCGGTTATTGCCGGAGATCATCCAATCCTTTCGGGAAAAGTACCCCCGCGTCACCTTCGATATTTTTACGGGAAATGCTGATATCGTAAAAGAACAGATGGAAAAAGGACTTATTGACATCGGCGTCCTGCTGGAACCCATTGATATGGAAAAATTTGATTTCATTCGCCTGAAGGGCAGGGAACAGTGGGTTGTTTTGATGCGCCTGGATGACCCCCTCGCAGAAAAAGAATCCATTAGAGCCCAAGATTTGGAGAACGCACCGCTCATTCTTCCGAGGCGGACCAACGTACAGAACGAACTTATCAACTGGCTGGGGGATTCTTTTCAGGAGAGCCAGGTCCTTTTCACCAGCAATTTGCCCACAAATGGAGCCTTGATGGTTCAGCAGGGACTGGCCTATTCCATTGTAGTGGAGGGTGCGGTGCCATTCTGGAGTAAAGAAAAGATTGTTTGTCGTCCCTTATTCCCGGAACTGACAGCCAACAGTGTATTTGCGTGGAAAAAGCAGCAACCGTTCAGCGGGGCAGCAACCAAATTCATCGAGCACATAAAATACTTTTTAAGCATAACCCAGGTATAAAGAACAAGTATTTGATATAACCAATTCCCTGAATTATAATGCAGATGCAGACAGGAGCGCAGCCGCTTTCCTCTGCACCTGCATTTTTGTTGCGACAGAGCGTGCATAAGATGCGGTTTGGAAGGTGCGTTCGATTGTATGTTAATGGCAGAATAGAATTGGAGGTTAAACTTATGAAACAATGGCTGTCTTTTTTCCTTTTATTTGTCATGGCCGTTTCACTCGCGGCCTGCGCCAGAAACAAGGAACCGGAAAAAACAAACACCCCAGGAGCAGAAAGTAATGTACTGAAGGAAACATCTGCACCGGAGAGCGAGTCTGTACAGTCCAGTGAACTGCAAGAAACGAAACCCTTGCCCCAATCTGACGGCGTCAAGGTGCTGGTGGCTTATTTCTCCGCTACCAATACCACGGAAGGTGTTGCAAAGCATATCGCAAACGGCCTGAGCGCTGATCTATATGAGATTGTTCCGGAACAGCCTTATACGGATGCGGACCTGAATTATAACGACAATAGCAGCCGCAGTACCACGGAAATGAATGATCCAGCTTCCCGTCCGGCGATTTCCGGTGCGGTGGAGAACATGGAGCAATATACTATCCTATTCATCGGTTATCCGATCTGGTGGGGCGAAGCGCCGAGAATTGTCAGCACTTTTATGGAAAGTTATGATTTTGCGGGCAAGACCATTGTTCCATTCTGTACCTCCGGCGGCAGCGGCGTGGGTTCCAGTGTGTCCAACCTCGAAACACTGACCAGCGGCGCAACCTGGCTTGACGGCCAGCGACTGCGTGGAAGCGATTCCCAAGATACCGTAATGGAATGGGTAAACAGTCTGGGGCTGGATTTCGGAGAATGAACTGCTGAAGGGAAGGGGAGAAAAGTGGTGAAGGAAAATATGTTTTCCAATCAAGAGCTGAAGGCTATGATTGTACCGCTGTTTTTGGAACAATTGCTGCTGGCGTTGGTGGGCATTGCGGATGTCTTTGTGGTTGGATTTGTGGGGGAGGCGGCGGTTTCCGGTGTTTCTCTGGTCAACGCCTTCAACACGATTTTCCTGAACCTGTTCGTGGCATTGGCCTCCGGAGGTGCGGTGGTGATCAGTCAGTATATCGGGCGGCGGGATCTGGATCATGCGGGCAAAGCCGCAACACAGCTTCTTACCGCGTCTGTGCTGCTTTCTATGGTGATTTCAGTTTTTGCCCTTGGGACAAATGCGCCGCTGATGCGGCTTCTGTTTGGCAGGGTAGAGGAGAATGTGATGGATGCCTGTGTGCCCTACTTGCGGATCTCCGCCTATTCCTATCCTGCATTGGCAATTTATAATGCCGGAGCAGCTCTCTATCGGAGCTTCGGCAAGACAAGTACCACCATGTATCTTTCCGTCGCAGCCAATATCCTGAATGTAATCGGCAATTGTATCGGCGTGTTTGTGCTTCATTCGGGGGTAGCCGGGGTAGCTTGGCCTTCTATGATTGCCAGGACCTTTTCCGCTGTTGTCATTACCATTCTGTGCTTCTCACAGAAAAACCCGGTGCGGTACTTGAAGGGATGGCTTCTGCGGCTGGATGGGGTCCTTCAAAAACAGATTTTGCGCATTGCCATTCCTAACGGCGTAGAGAGCGGCATCTTTCAGCTCGTGAAGGTGGCCTTGTCCAGTATGGCGGCCCTGTTCGGAACCTATCAGATTGCCGCCAACGGCGTGGCACAGAGCATTTGGAGTATGTCCGCCCTGGTCTGCGTGGCCATGGGGCCGGTATTTATCACCGTTATTGGCCAGTGCATGGGTGCCGGCGAAATCCAGCAGGCGCAGACGTATTTCCGGAAGCTGATGAAGATTACACTGGTGTTTGCCATCGGATGGAACGCCATGATTTTTGCCACAACGCCGGTGCTGCTGTCCTTCTACGCGCTGGAGGAGGAAACCAAGCACCTGACAATTTTACTGGTGCTGATCCATAATGTGTGCAATGCAGTGGTATTTCCCTTTGCCGATCCCTTGGGGAAGGGGCTTCGCGCTGCCGGAGATGTGCGATTTACAACCATGATCTCCCTGGTAACAACCATCGGCGTCCGGCTGGTATTCTCCGTACTGTTTGGCATTGTGCTGCACATGGGGGTCATTGGCATTGCCTTAGCCATGTGCCTTGACTGGACGGTTCGGGGAGTGATCTTCTGCCTGCGGCAAAGGGCAGGGAAGTGGAAGCGCTTCCAGGTCATTTAAAACTTGCGGCCCCATTTACGGGTCCGTAAGAGCATAAAAAAGCCCCTTAAGGTCAGCCCGGAAAAGAAATTGCGTTTGGCAAATCATTCGGGCTCCCTTAAGGGGCTGCTGTCCTTTAAAAATATGGCCGGGTCTTACCCGGCCGCTGGGTAAAGCCTACAGGCAGGACGGCAATCAGGCGTTTTCTTTTGCCGCCCGCAGGGCCTTTGCAAGCTGATCCGGGCAGGAGGTGGACTTCATGCCGCACTTGGTACCCTCGAGCTTCGCAATGACTTCGTCCACATTCATGCCCTCCACAAGCTGACTTATGCCCTTCAGATTGCCGTTGCAGCCGCCCAGGAAACTGACGTTCTTTACCTTACCATCCTCCAGATCAAAGTAGATCATCTGGGAGCAGGTGCCTTTTGTCTTGTATTCGTACATCGTAATAATTCCTTTCTATCCTTTTTTTAAGTTAAATCCACTTTTTTGGCGTTGATCAGCGTTGCCAAAGCTTCCGGCGGGAGAATCATCTGGTGGCCCCGCGCTCCGGCGGAGACGGCGATTTCCTCCCAGAGAATGCAGGTTTCATCCAGGAAAGTGGGATAGTTCTTCTTCATCCCCACAGGACTGCATCCGCCCCGGATGTAGCCGGTGAGCCCGAGAAGCTCCTTAACAGCTACCAGCTCCATGTTCTTGTCTCCTGCGGCTTTGGCCGCTTTTTTCAGGTTCAGCTCACAGCAGACGGGAATGCAGAACACGTTGATCCCCGTCTTTTCTCCCCGGGCTACCAGCGTTTTGAAGACCTGCTCTGGAGGCATCCCGATGGCCTGGGCGGCGTGGATGCCTCCCAGGTCCTTTTCATCAAATTCGTAAAAGCATTCCCGGCAGGAAATTTTAGCCTGCTGCACCAGCCGTACCGCATTTGTTTTTGCTGCCATGATCATCACCTTCCGCAATTATACGATAGTTTGTCCCTTCTTTCAAGAGTGAATTACGCCGAAAATAATGGTTATCCTAAAAGAAATCTTGAAAGCAATCAGGAGGTAGCCGCTATGAGTGAAAATGCGGACATGAAAAAACAGGAACAGGAGCAGATCATCGAGCTTGGCTCTGATATTACCAAAAGCAGCAGGGGGAATATCTACACCCTGACCATCATCGGCCAGGTGGAAGGCCATCAGGTGGCGCCGGAAACGGTAAAGACCACCAAGTATGAGCATGTCCTGCCCCTGCTTGCAGGGATCGAAGAAAGCGAGGACATCGACGGGCTCCTCCTGCTTCTGAACACTGTGGGCGGGGATATCGAGGCGGGACTTGCCATTGCGGAGATGATCGCGGGAATGAAGAAGCCAACGGTGTCTCTGGTTCTGGGCGGCGGACATTCCATTGGAATCCCCCTGGCGGTGTGTACCAAGCAATCTTTCATTACTCCCACGGCAAGCATGACGGTGCACCCGGTAAGAATGACCGGGCTGGTGGTAGGCGCGCCCCAGACCTTCCGCTATTTCCATCGGATCCAGGAGCAGATCGCGGACTTTGTCACCGCCAACTCCCGAATTTCCCGGGAGGATTTTGAAAGGTATATGATGGCAACAGGAGAGATGGCCACAGACGTTGGCACCATTCTCTATGGCAAGGAAGCAGTGGCCTCCGGGCTGATCGACAAGCTGGGGGGGCTGAGCGATGCCCTGGACGCCCTGCATCAGATGATCGAGAAGCAAAAGCAGTAGCGCCGGGGAGACAGTCCGTCCCTCCTGAAAAAAAGACTGGAAATCTGTGAAGAGATATGATATCATAAGATGAAATGCTTTGGAAAAGGAGGGACAGACTTGGATCTGAATTGGGTGCAAAGTATCATTTATGGGCTCCTGTCAGGACTTACGGATATCCTGCCTGTCTCCGCTTCGGCACATAAGATCCTGATGCTGAAATTTTTCGGTATCAAGGGAAATATGGAGGGAATGGATCTGCTGATCCATATTGGAATTTTGGGCGGATTGTATTTTTGCAATCAAAGTCAGTTTGTCCGCTTTTCCCGGGCCAGAGCTTTGGCGAGAGTCCCCAAGCGGCGCAGGAAGCGCCCCCTGGACACTAAAAGCCTCATGGACATTCGTATGCTCAGGACCATGCTGATCCCGGTGGTCATCGGCTTAATCTTGTACCGGTACACGAAAAGCTTGCAGGACAGCCTGCCTGCCTTGGCGTGCTTCCTGCTGATCAACAGCCTGCTCATCTATCTTCCTCAGTTTTTCCCCACCAGCAACCGGGACGCCCGGACACTGACACCCATCGAGGGACTGCTGATGGGACTGGGCGGCGGCATCTCCGTGCTGCCCGGAATCTCCTCCATCGGTGCGGCAACCTCCATTGGCTCCATCTGCGGCGTGGAAAAGAGCTACTGCCTGAATATGGCGCTTCTGATGCACATGGGAATCACCCTGGGGCTGATTGTCTATGACTTCATGGCAATCGTCACCGTGGGGATTGGAACTCTCACGGTGGTGGTGCTTCTGCGCTACATACTGACGGCGGCGGTGGCCTTCGGCGGTACGGTACTGGCCATTCAGCTCATGCGGTATTTGGCGGCTCACCACAGCTACAGTATTCCGGCTCTCTACAGTCTGGGGCTGGCAATGTTTACGTTTATTTTGAATTTGATTGCATAGGAGGGAGAAAATGGCAGAGAAAAAACCAACCAGCAAGGCGGAGAAAAAGGTGCAGGAAACCAAAAAGAAGCCCTCCGGCACCGCCTCAAAGCCCGCCAAAAAGCCGGCTCCCGCAAAAAAGAATCCCAAGGTAAAAACCGAATACGAAAATCCCATTTCCTCCGGCTTCATTGTGGCAGCCCTCAGTCTTGCGCTGTTTGCCCTGTTTGTGATTATCGCGGTAAACCCGGACGGGGTACTGCTGAAATTCATCAAGTCCATCATCCTGGGCCTGATTGGACAGGCAGGTTTCTATTTTGCCATTCCGTGCCTGCTGTACCTGTTTGTGATCCACACATTTGGCAGAAAAACTTCTGTGCGGATGCGTACAGTCTGCGTGGTCACGTTTGCCTTCCTCTGCGGGATGCTGTTCCACCTGATGGTGGAGGCAGGAGAGCTGCCCAAAGGCTTTAACGTCTTTTCAGCCCTCTATTCCGGAGGTATCACAGGGACCACCGGCGGGGTTCTCTGCGGCGGGTTGGCAATTGTGCTGTGCACTTTCCTCGGAAAGACCTTGTCCTATGTGGTCTGCGGGGTGGGGGCAGTTCTGACGCTTCTTGGGGCTATGCAGATTACCATTCCCAGCATTATCCGGGCCATTGCTAACCGTCCCCGGGACGATTGGGAGGAAGATGACGAGGATGACTACATAGACCCAGCTGCCATTGTGGTGAACCATGTGGCGAACAAGCAAATTGAGCATAAGCGCCAGCGCAGGCAGCAGGCGGAGCTTGCCCGTCAGCAGGCGACAATGCAGCCGGAACTGCCTCAGGAGGAGATCAAACCCCGGACGGCCCCCAAACCGGTGAAGCAGCCTCGTCTGGCGGCCCAGAAAGAAGAACCGGCTGATGAAGTAAAGCAGACCCCCGGCAAGGCGGCCGCGTTTATGAGCCGTGTGGATTCGGAAATCGGCGCGCCCCTGGCAGGAACGGCGGAGTATGTCCATGAGGAGGTCCCCTCGGTATTTGATGAGCCGATAATTCAGGAGCAACCGGTAAAACCGGAGCGGGAAGCGCCCAGGATCCCTTCCCGGATGCCCGAGCTGGATGTGAAAAAACCCATTCCCCCGGCCCCCAAGCTGGAGCCTGCCCCGAAACCCGCGGCAAAGCCGGCGGAGGAAGAAAAGCCCGAAAAGGTCACGGCAAAGGACACCGCTGCATCCGCCAAGCTTGTGGCAGCGGAGATTGCCGAGACCCAGAGCGCTCCCAAAAACGAATATGCATTCCCGCCCATTGACCTGCTGAGCCGTCCCAGCCGGGGCGGCGGGGACGGTACGGAGGAAATGCGGGAAAATTCCCGCCGCCTCAATGAGACTCTGGCCAGCTTTAACATTGACGCCCATATCATCAATGTGACCCGCGGGCCCAGTGTCACCCGTTACGAAGTGGAGCTGGACAAGGGCGTCCGCTTAAATAAGCTCACAGGCTGTGCCGACGATATCGCCCTGAGCCTGGGCGCTTCCGGTGTCCGGATCGCGGCGGTGCCGGGGAAAATCTCTGTGGTGGGTATCGAGGTGCCCAACCGAACCGTGACCAACGTCTCCCTTCGGGAGGTGATCGATTCCGCCGAGTTCAGCAAGGCAAAGTCCACAACCTCGATTGCCTTGGGTAAGAGCATCGACGGCAACTGCGTGGTAGGTAATATTGCGAGAATGCCCCACCTGCTGATTGCCGGTACCACCGGCTCCGGTAAATCCGTGTGTATGAACTCCATCATTCTCAGCCTGCTGTATAAGTCCGGCCCGGAGGATGTAAAGCTCATCATGGTGGATCCCAAAATGGTGGAGCTGGGCATTTATAACGGCATTCCCCAGCTGCTGATTCCCGTGGTGACAGATCCCAAAAAGGCGGCCGGTTCCCTGCAATGGGCAGTGACCGAAATGCTGCGGCGGTACAAGATGATGTCCGATATGGACGTCCGGAACATGGAATCCTACAACAGCCTGGTGACGGCGGAGGAGGGGGGACAGAAGCTTCCCTCTGTAGTCATTATCATCGACGAGCTGGCCGACCTGATGATGGTTGCCGCCAAAGAGGTGGAGGATTCCATCTGCCGGATTGCCCAGATGGGCCGTGCTGCCGGTATGCACCTGATTATTGCCACCCAGCGTCCTTCCGCCAATGTGATCACGGGCCTCATGAAGGCAAACATTCCCTCCCGGATTGCCTTTTCCGTAGCCTCCGCTATGGAATCCCGAATCATCCTGGACACCATGGGCGCGGAAAAGCTGGTAGGGAAGGGCGATATGCTCTATGCCCCCATTGGCAGCGGCAAGCCTATGCGGGTCCAGGGCTGCTACGTCAGCGACAGTGAAGTGGAAAAGGTAGCGGAGTTTGTGAAAGAGCACTATAACGCCGACTATGACCAGCAGGTTCTCAGTGAGATCGAGAAAAAAGCCCAGCAGACCGGGAAGAAATCCGCCTCTCCCAGTGTCTCTGACCCGGATCCCTGCGATGAGGAAATGGAAGGGGACGAGATGCTGCCCGCTGCTGTGGATGTGATCCTGGAAACCGGTCAGGCTTCCGTCTCCATGCTCCAGCGTCGTCTGAAGCTTGGCTACGCCCGGGCGGCCCGGATTGTGGATGAGATGGAGGAAAAGGGGATCGTCGGTCCCTTCCAGGGCTCCAAGCCAAGAGCCATTCTCATTACAAAGGAGCAATGGCAGGCCCGCAAGAGTGGCGGTGAGCAAATGGAGTTTGAGGATCTTCCAGACTATGACGGCGTCCCTGAGGAATTGGATTAACATCTCAAAATGAGAGAAGCGCTCGCTTTTGCGGGTGCTTCTTCTTTATAAAAGGGCGGACTATTGCAAATCTTCCCCGAATATGTTATACTAGGGCCTATCTAAAAACTGTCAAAACGCCTAAACAGTGACTCTTTTGCCTTGTGCGGCGCCATTTTCCCTGGGATACATTCAGTATTCCCGCGAAAAAATGGCTTGCCCAGAGCAAAAATCCCTCGCTTTTGGGCACTTAAGCCAGTTTTCAGATACGGCCTAAATTTATACATTCCATACAAGGAGGCACACATATGCAGGATATTGGAATGCAGTTTCATATTCACTGTGTAAAGGGGGACGTGGGGCGTTATGTATTTCTTCCCGGCGACCCCGGCCGGTGTGAAGCTATTGCTTCTTATTTTGATGACCCTGTCCATATTGGCATGAACCGGGAGTACAATATCTATACCGGTACCTTGCTGGGAGAGAGGGTTTCTGTTTGTTCCACCGGTATCGGCGGCCCCTCGGCCTCTATTGCCATGGAGGAATTGACCGCCATCGGTGCGGACACTTTCATCCGGGTGGGTACCTGCGGAGGCATCGATATGGATGTGATGCCTGGAGATGTGGTGGTGGCCACCGGTGCCATCCGCTATGAGCATACCTCCCAGGAGTACGCACCCATTGAGTTTCCGGCTGTCCCGGATTTTGAGATTACCGCAGCCCTGAAAGCCGCCAGTGAGGAGTTGGGCTATCGGACCCATATGGGCGTGGTGCAGTGCAAAGACGCCTTCTACGGCCAGCACAGCCCGGAGAAATCGCCAGTCTCCTTTGAATTGCTCCAGAAATGGGAGTGCTGGAAGCGGCTTGGTGTCAAAGCCAGCGAAATGGAATCCGCGGCCCTGTTTGTGGTTGCGGCGGCTTTGGGCGTACGCTGCGGAAGCTGCTTCCACGCGGTGTGGAATCAGGAACGGGAAAAAGCGGGACTGTATATGCCTCTGGTGGAGGACACCTCTGGGGCGGTTCGAGTTGGCATTGCGGCAATGAAGCGTCTGATTGCTTCGGATCAGAAGAAAAAATAACACATTTGGGGCCTTTCCCACGCCCGGGGGAGGCCCTGAAATTTTGGTTTTGCGAAAAAGTAAAAAATGTAGGTGTTACAATGATGTGT
>DLAP01000066.1 GCA_002493965.1 Clostridiales bacterium UBA7044 | reverse complement strand
TGAGCCTTTTTTGACACGCTGAAAAAGTCTCCGGCTTCTCAGGAAGCCGGAGACTTTTTGCAGTGAGCGCATATTGTCTAAGGGGGATTGCCTTTTATGATTTGGGATCTTCCTGACAGCGGGCAATGGGACAGGAGAGAAACTGCTGGACGAAAAGCGCCGTAAGCGTTTCCACCTGTTCCGCCAGGACCGGATCAGAACAGGTTTGCCGGAACTGCCACAGGGCAAGGAAGGTTTCTCCGATTTTCCGCTGCCGCTCCCTGTCCGGATAGTATATGGAAACTAAGGACAGCTGCTTCTGATTGATATTGGAGCGGGTGGTGTACACCGGGGAAACCCGGGCGATCTCCCGGCGGTAAATGGCGCTGCGGAAATAGGCGGCCATATAGCCGGGGTCCGGATGGTTTTCACTCCGGGGGCGCAGGCGCTTGAGGTAGCCGCCGAAGACGGCATCCCCATCGGAAACGGCCACACAGCAGCAGGCCAGCTCCTCCACGCTTTCGCTGCTCCGGTTCAGGAAGATATCTCCGGCCCGGATGCGGTATTTTTCCATTTCCTCCGGAGTTACTTCTACCAGGGCCGGGAGGGCATCCGGGAGGAAGGGGTGGCGGATCACCGTCGTCACATCCGCCATGGGAACGCCGTGGCCGAAAGCTTCCTTCTTCTTGACAATGCCGCCGGTAATTTCGTACAGGTCGGAAAGAGCGGCCTGCTCCCAATGACTTTCCGGGGAAAGCTGCTTCCACTGGGCCAGAAGAGGGGGAAGAGAGCTTCCGGCCAGCCGGGGAAGGAGACTGTCGATCATGGTTAAGAGTTGGGGAAGATCCGAATGGAGACTGCCTTGAGAGGAGGAAAGCGTGTAGAAATTGGGGCTGAGAAGATAGTCTTTTTCCTGAATCTCCCGGAAGTCCGCCTGGGCGTACCAGACGGTTTTTTTCATAGGCAGGCCGGCCCGGTGATGGTGAATCAGTCCGGCAAGAGCCAGCATATCTTCGCTCAAATCCTCGGTCAGGTTTTTCTTCTGGGCGTCCACAAACAAAGTGGAAGCGACCTTTCTTCCGGAGAGAAGCCAGACGCAGCAGGGAACCCTGGTGGAGGTGAAAATTCCGGGAGGCAGGGCGATGACGGCTTCTACCGCGCCGGTTTCCAGCATTCCGATCCGAATCGTTCTCTCAGCCTGGGTTCGGGTGGTGAGAGTGCCGTTGGGCAGAATCACAGCAGCGTGCCCCTCCGGCGCGAGATGGAACGCTATGTGCTGAAGCCAGGCGTAATTTCCGTTGGCCCTGGGAGGAATGCCAAACTGCCAGCGCTGGTCGTAAGGGGTCTGGAAGTCACCGGCCCAACCGGACTGATTAAAGGGAGGGTGGGCTAGGATGCAGTCGAATTTTTCATCCGGATAAAGGTCTTCCGAAAGGGGATTGGCCCACTTCTCCCCCACGGCAATGGGGACGCCCCGTAAATAGGCATGGACATGGCATAGCTGATAGGCGCCGGGGTCCAGGGCCTGGGTGAAGAGGACCGGAGAATTCTCCCGGGGCAGCAGCTCTGCGGCCCGCTGGAGCAGGGCCCCGCTGCCATAGCAGGGGTCATAAAGCCGGCTGACCGGCCGGATATCCAGGACGCTGAGAAGAAGCCGGAGAACGCATAGGGGGACGTCATAGTCCTCACTCAGGGCGTCGGTCCCGCGGTCATGATAAGGGTAGTACCGGGTGAGAGTTCCGTTTTCCGGAGAGAGGCCGGAGAGAATTTCCATCAGCTCACCCAGGGCCTTTTCGGAGGGGGCGGAGAGGGGAGGAAGACCTTTCACATTTCGGAGCAGGGAAGATCCCGGCATGATGTCGGCGAGGGCGTCGACGGCGGCCTCTGTCCGCCGGTGGGGCGCCGCCCGGACAAGGCTATGCCAGGGCGTCTCCGGCAGGGGAGAAGAGGGCTCCGCCGGGCAGAGCATATCCGCTATGCCCATTTGCTCATAGGCCGGGGCATAACCCGGGGAGGCGGCCCGAATGATCCAAAGGGCATCCACCAGAGCAGGATCCAGGCGGGCGGTAAGCTGGCTGATTCGCCAGGCAATGGCGTTGTCGTGTTTCATGGTACACCCCCTGTATGTCCATGGTATGTGCCATACCATGGATCAAAAATCCGGATTCGCTGGGTGAAGTCTGGCCTGGCCAGGTGAAAAGCGTGAACCGCAGTCATTTCGATTACCGTTTTCTTTATTATAATATAGAAACCCGGGGAATGCAATGGCGGCGTGGGAAAAAAGTGGCTGCGCCCGCTCAGTCACAGTAAATTGCTGTATCAGCGTGCCCCAAAGAAACGGCGCTTATCTGGGAAAAAGGTGGAAACGTTCCTATGGTGTAAAGACGTTTGTCCGGATTTGCCTCCCTTGCCAAAACTGGCAAAACGAACAAGCAGATACAAGAAAAGCCAACCGGGTCTCGTGACTTGTGAGAAATTTGTTGTTAAAATAGGAATAAATTAAGCGTGGTTCGAGGAATGATTTCGTCAAAATGAATAACACAGGAAGGAAAGTGGTATGGAATGAAAAAACCTGCAAGCAGTGCCAATCCGTCGGCTGGCGCATTGCCCGCCCGCAGGATCGGCGGCGGATTCGACAAGTACAAGAAGACCTTGATCCTTCTGACCATGGTTTTGCCCGTCAGCATCTGGCTGATCGTGCGGTGCTATATGCCTATGGCCGGCCTGGTCATCGCGTTTAAGGACTATAAGGTCTTCCCCCGGAATCCAACCTTCTGGGGCAGCCTGAAGAACAGCCAGTGGGTTGGCTGGAAGAACTTTGAGTTCATCTTTAAGAACAATATGGCCGGTATTGCCATCCGCAACACTGTGGTGTATAACCTGGCATTTATTGTGCTGGGTATCATCATCCCGGTGGCCTTTGCCATTATGATGAATGAGCTGACTCACAAGTTCATCCCCAAGGCATATCAGACGCTGATGTTCTTCCCCTACTTCCTCAGCTGGGTTGTGGTCAGCTATTTCCTGTTCGCCTTCATCAGCTCCCAGTACGGCCTGATCACTGCGTCTCAGCGGGAGGCGGGAGAGGCAGTTACCAACTGGTACACCACCGTGAAGCCGTGGCCATACATCATCGTCGTTGCCAAGATGTGGAAGGATGTAGGCTACACCACAATGCTTTACCTTTCCGCCATCACCGGCATCGACTCCACCCAGTATGAAGCCGCTGCCATTGACGGCGCCACCAAGTGGCAGCAGATCGTGAATGTCACGATCCCGAACCTCCGTTCCATGATCGCGATTCTCTTTATCATGAATGTGGGCAAGATTTTCAACGCCGACTTCGGTCTGTTCTGGAACGTGCCCATGAACAACGGCGCTCTGTTGAGCGTGACCGAGGTCGTGGACACCTGGGTATATCGGATCTTCTCTACCACCAATAACATCGGCCAGAGTACCGCTGTGGGCCTTCTCCAAAACGTCGCTGCCTTCGTCTGCATTATGCTTGCCAACAGCGCCGTTAAGAAGATCGACGAAGATTCCAGCTTGTTCTAAGGAGGTGCCGATATGAGTAAACATACGAAATTCCGTGGCAATTCCATTGCTCCCGGCACAGAAGCTGTCTTCCATGTGATCCTGGCTGTTTTCTCCCTGTGCTGCATCATCCCCTTTATCTTCGTTATCATCATTTCCTTCTCCTCGGAGGAATCTATCCGCACCATCGGCTACTCCTTTATCCCCCAGTCGTGGACGCTGGACAACTACAGATACGCTTTCAGCAAGCTGCCCCAGATTTGGCGCTCTCTGTATAACAGCGTTTTGATCACCGTGCTGGGCACCTTGATTGGCACCTTCATCTGCGCCCTGTACGCCTATGCCCTGTACCGGCCGGACTTTAAGTTCCGCAAGTTCTTCACCTTCTTCAGCTTCTTCACCATGATCTTCTCTGGCGGCTTGGTGCCTACCTACGTTATCTCCAAGCAGTTCCTGGGACTGAATGAAAACTATGCGGCTCTGATTGTTCCGCTGCTGGTGAGCCCCTTCAACATCATCATTATGCGGACCTTCTTCATGACCAGTGTGCCGCTGGAATTGGTGGAGGCAGCCCGGATCGACGGCGCGGGCGAATACGCAACCCTGTTCCGGATTGTGGCTCCTATTGCCAAGCCCGGCATTGCGACCATCGCCCTGCTGAACGCCCTGGCCTACTGGAACGACTGGTTCCAGTCCCTGCTGTACATCCATACCAATAAGAAGCTCCAGCCCCTGCAGGCCCTGCTGATGGAGCTGCAAAAGAACTCGGAGTACTTAAACCGAATGGCAGGACAGCTTGGAGCGGCGGCCACCATGGAGGCGGCAAAGATGCCATCTCAGAGTCTCCGAATGGTGCTGGTGGTCATGATCGTGCTCCCCATTGCCTGCGCTTACCCCTTCTTCCAGCGCTATATTGTCGCTGGCCTCACCGTCGGCTCCGTCAAGGGCTGATTCCAATTTAGCTAATGCAGCGTAAGCTGTTTTGGTAAAAAAACATTTCAAAATGGAGGAAAAACCATGAAAAAGTTACTCGCAATGCTTCTGGCTGTGGTAATGGTTCTGGGTCTGGCTGCTTGCAGCAGCAACACTCCCGCCGCTACTACTGCCCCCGCTGCTCCCGCTGCTCCCGCTGCTACTGAAGCTCCTGCCGAGACCGAGGCCGTTCTGGAGCCTGTAACCCTGAGAATGTGGTTCCACGGCAGCACCGTTACCCCCGACGCTTCTGAAAAGGTCATGGAGGCTCTGAACGCCATGCCTCAGATGCAGGCGCTGAACGTCACTCTGGAGCCCATCTGGGGCACCTGGGGCGACTTCGATGACGCTGCTTCCACCGACCTGCAGGGCGGCGCCTCCGCGGATATCTACTTCACCTGCAACTGGTCCAAGGATGAGTACAACAAGTACGCCCGTGATGGCTACTGGGTCAAGCTGGACGATCTGCTGCCCACCTACGGCGCTGATCTGCTGAACCTGATCCCCGAGGGCCTGTGGGACTGCGCTAAGACCAACGGCATTGAAGGCCAGGGCGTTTACGCTGTTCCCGGCCTGAAGGATACCGCTACTCAGAACTGCTGGGATGTCAACGGCACCCTGCTGGCTGAGCTGGGCTATGATGTGGACGCTGTCTGCGCTGCTGGCCTGGATTACTTCTCCCCCGAGTTCGAGGAAATGCTGCAGAAGGCTAAGGACGCCAAGGGCGGCAACTTCTACCCCCTGCTGATCGAGCCCGCTGTTCTTGAGAGAATGGCCACCAAGACCGCTATCGTTACTGGCGACCTGGGCGCTGGCAATGTTCTGTCCTACTACTACGACGCCGAGCATCCCTCCAAGGACATCGGCTCCAAGATCGTGAACAAGTACGGCTCTGACGAGTTTAAGACTTTCGTTGAGAAGACCTATGAGTACTCCCAGAAGGGCTTCATCTCCCCCGAGTGCCAGAACGTTGAGAATGCTAACAACTATCGTACCGCTTGCCAGGCTGAGGGCGCTTACCTGTTCGGCACCCAGTCCTACGCTTTCGGCTGCGAGCTGGATTACTCCAAGGCCCGTAACATCGATGTCCGCATGGTTCCCACCACTGCCGCTTACATGGATGCTACCTCCGGCCAGGGCGCTATGATGGCTATCTCCGCCACCTCTGCCAACCCCGAGCGTGCTCTGATGTTCCTGAACCTGCTGAACTCCGACCCCGAGATCATGACTCTGGTCAACTACGGTTCTGAAGGCTTCACCTACACCAAGAACGACGATGGCACCATCACCTTCATCGACGAGGCTCGTGCTACTTACTCCCCCTGGACCAACGGTGTTGGCAACGTTCGTATCCTGCCCGCTACCGACCAGCAGGGTGTTGACTTCTGGGATCGCTTCTCCGCTTACTACGATGCTGCCGAGGCTCTGCCCATGGGCGCTTTCGCCTTCGACTCCAGCGAAGTTGAGACCGAAGCTGCTTCCGTTACCAGCGTGTACGCTAAGTACGCCATGAACCTGATGTCCGGTGCTGTGGATCCCGCCACCGAGCTGCCCAAGTTCCTGGAAGAGCTGGATGCTGCTGGCATCAACACCATCGTTGACGCTGCCAACGCTCAGCTGGATGCCTTCATGGCTGGCTAATTGAAACTTAGGTTTTAATCACAACTCCAAATCGCAATGTGCCCCGCACCGAAAGGTGCGGGGCATTTTTCGGGATTGGAAAGGCGCTAGAGCGGCAAAGGCAGGGGATAATACCCCACTTGGCTCTCTCTGGGAGAGCTGACGGCCGAAGGCTGACTGAGAGGGGTCCCTGCCAGTGGTGCACCGGGTCCCACATGCACCCCCTCGGTCTTGGTTATGCCCGACAGCTTCCCCAAAGGGGGAACCCGGCGTGTCAAAAAAGGCTCAAGATCAAGCTGTCATTGCGAACCATGCCGCAGCATGGTGTGGCAATC
>DLAP01000076.1 GCA_002493965.1 Clostridiales bacterium UBA7044 | reverse complement strand
AAGAGCGACTGCGGCTCCATGGGTTACGCCATGACCGATGCCAAGTACGCGGATCATGTGGTGGTGGTCACGGACTGCCTGGTGGACTTCCCCAACTTCCCGGCCTCTGTGGAAGCCATCGATGTGGACGCGGTGGTCGTGGTAGATTCCATCGGCAACCCCAAGAAGATTGCCTCCGCCGCCGCCCGGATCAGCCAGAATCCCCGGGATCTGATGATGGCGGAGAACGTGGCCAAGGTCATCGCCGCCACCCCCTGGTTTCAAGACGGCTTCTCCTTCCAGACCGGCGTAGGCGGCCCGTCTCTGGCTGCCAACCTGTTCCTGGAAAAGTACATGGACGAGCGGGGCATCAAAATGGGCTGGGCCATCGGCGGCATTTGCGGCCCCATGGTGGAGCTGCTGAAAAAGGGCAAGGTTTCTAAGGTGATCGACGTGCAGGACTTTGACCTGGACGCTGTCCGCTCCATCCACCAGACCCCCGGCCACTATGAAATGTCCGCCTCCCAGTATGCCAACCCCGCCAACAAGGGCGCGTTTGTCAACAAGCTGGACTTTGTGGTGCTGGCGGCGCTGGAAATCGACACGGACTTCAACGTCAACGTCCTCACCGGCTCCGACGGCGTTCTCCGGGGCGCGCCTGGCGGCCATCCCGACACGGCGGCAGGCAGTAAGGTCTGCATCATCGTCACGCCCCTGACCCGGGGCCGCATGGCGACGGTCTGTGAGAAGGTAGTAACCGTCACCACCCCTGGGGACTGCGTGGATGTGCTGGTCACGGACTACGGCATTGCGGTCAACCCCCTGCGGCCCGACCTCATCGAGTGCCTGGATAAGGCTGGCATCCCCCATGTCACCATCGAAAGTCTGAAGGAAAAAGCCTACTCCCTGGTGGGCCGCCCTGACGACCTTCAGTGGGAGGACAAGGTGGTGGCCGTGCTGGAAGCCCGGGACGGCACCATTCTGGACGTGGTTCGCAAGATTAAGCCCTATACGCCCTGATCGGCTGTAAGCGGGGATCCTCTCCTCTCTCCCCGTTTCAGATATGGAGAAGCGGCTGACCTTATGGCAACACCGCACAATGGGAACTTCGGCTTTCGCCGGATCTTTTGCTCCATCTGTGCAGTTTGAAAAGTGGGAAATACATCCAGTATTCCCGCGCTTTCCAAACGTTCATCTGAGACAAAATCTATCGCCGAAAGCTCTCGCCCCATTATGCGGTGTTGCCTTATCAACCTCCATGCGGGCCCCGCCCTCATGATGTGTTCCACCCTGATGGGCGCCGCCGTCCTCATGGGTGTGCTGACCACCAGCTTTAACTTTGATGTGAACGAAGCCGGTGAGGTGATCGGCCTCGTGGCCGCCAAGGCCAAGGACGCTTCCCCCGACCTGCCCAGCGTGGTGCGGTGCCTTGCCGGTATCGTGGAGAGCATCCTGCCCGCTGCCATCGGTCAGCATCTGCCTCTGGTGATTGGGATTCTGTCTGTGCCTCTGGCTCTGGCCTTTGATACCGACTCCTACTTCTATGGTATGCTGCCCGTCATTATCGCCATCGGCGAAAGCTTCGGCGTTGCCGCTCTGCCCATTGCCGTTGCCATGGTGGTCTGCCGCAACTGCGCTACCTTCATCAGCCCCATGGTGCCTGCCACCCTGCTGGGTGTGGGCCTGGCGGATGTGGACATCAAGGACCATATCAAGAGTTCCTTCCTGTATGTCTGGGGCTTTAGCATCCTCTGCATGATCTTTGCCATCGTCCTGGGGATTATGCCTCTGTAAAAACAGATTGTCTCCTTTATGAAGCAATCCGCCCGGTGGGTTCTCCATTTCCCCACCGGGCGGATTGTATGATCTGAGGACTTGGAACAAACAGAAAGGCGTATCTTGCGTATTTCGTCCAGATATGATAAGATAGCCCAGGCCGTAGGCCCGGAAGAGGCTGCGCTGAGCAGCGTATTACGCCGACGCAGCGCTTTCTTAAAAATGGAAGAGAAAGGAAAACCATGAGCAAATCCAATCGATTACTGCGGCTGCTGCTGGATTTTATCCGCTTCGGCTGCTTTACCTTTGGCGGCGGCTGGAGCATTATCGCCCAGATGCAGCAAAAATATGTGGAAAAGGAAAAAACCATCACCTCCCAGGAGCTGCTGGATCTGACTTCTGTAGCCAAGAGCCTTCCCGGCACCATGATCGCCAATGTGGCCATGCTCTACGGCTATCGGGCGGGGGGCCTGGCCGGAGGTTTTGTGGCGGTGCTGGGCATGAGCCTGCCGCCTATGGTGATCCTCATTATCATCAGCTTTTTTTACAGCGCCTTCCGGAATAACTACTGGGTGGCGGCGGCCATGGGGGGAATGCAGGCGGCGGTGGTGCCCATTATTGCCAGCGCTGCCCTGGCCATGGCAAAGGGAAGCATCCAGTTCCCACCCTGTATTTTGGTCATGCTGGCGTGTATGGGGCTGTACCTGTTTGCCGATGTGAGCCCCGCCCTGCTGGTGCTGCTGGGAGTGGCGTCCGGCTTCCTGATTGGCAGCTGGTATGAGCGGAAGGGGGCGGGGAAATGATCCTTCTGGAGCTTTACTGGAGCTTCCTGCTCATTGGCTTTTCCAGCTTCGGAGGCCTGTCCATGATCCCCCAGATCTCCGAAGAGGTATTAAGCCACGGCTGGATGACCGCCGCCCAGGTGACGGATATTGTGGCCATCGCGGAGATGACCCCCGGCCCCCTGGGCCTGAACTGTGCCACCTTTGCCGGGATGCAGGCGGCGGGGATCCCCGGGGCCATTGCGGCAAACTTCGGCGTTCTGACCCCGGCCCTGACACTGTGCGCCCTGGCGGCGGCGTTCTTTAACCGGTTTAAAGACAGCAAGGTCATGGGCTATATTCTCACCGGCGTCCGGCCCGCCTGTTTCGGTATGATTCTGGGGGTCCTGGTGTCCCTGTCCCTCAGCAATTACTATGGCGGCGGACACCTGAACCTGCCCGGAGCGGCCATTGGGCTGATCGATCTTGTGCTGCTGGTGAAGGGAAAGGTCAGCATTCCCAAGGTGCTGGTTTTCAGCGCAGCCGCCGGAATCGCCCTATTTGGTATTCTGGGACTTCCCGCGTAAAAAAAGCGATACCGCCCGTTTATTCGACGGGGGTATCGCTTTTTTGCATGGGAAATATGGTATCGTTATTGCTGCCGCAAATGGAAGACCCGGGGTTCCTTCGGGGCAGAGCCGCAGGAGCCTCGCTGCACAAGTTCGGCATGAAGCAGATGGCTGCTCAGAGGGACGCCGTTTTGATGGCTCATCAGGGCGAAGAAAGCGCTTTTACCCAGCGCCGACCGGTTCTGGCGGATGGTAGCCAGGGGCGGGGCGGTGTAGCGGCACAGCAGGATGTCGTCATGGCCCAGGACGCTCACGTCCTCCGGAATCCGGATGCCCTGCTCAAAGCAATAAAGCATCACGCTGTGAGCCAGCATATCGTGGCTGCATACAATGGCGGTGCAGCCGTTCTCCAAAAGCCGGGGCAGATGCTCGGAAATACAGTTGTTGATGAGGAAGCTGTTGCCCATAACGCTTTCGTCACAGGGAAGACCCATGCTTTCCATGACCTGAATAAAGGCTTCATAGCGCCGGCGGTAAACGTAGGATTCCAGGGCGCTGCTTAAGTACCCGATCCGGTTATGGCCCAGAGAGGTGAGGTATCGGATGGCAAGCTGCAGTCCCTCCTCGATGTCCACCCCGATGCTGGTCACGTTGGGATTGCAGCTGACGTGGTTATCGTAGAGGACGGTGGGGGTAATGCAGGTCTCAAACTCCTTCAGCCAGGGATCCACCAGGCTCATACCCAGGAATACCCCGCCGCAGTAATGCTCCCGCATCATATAGGCGTCATACCGGATCCCAAGTTGGGTCTCCAGGTCCAGGGGGATGATGTCCACACGAAAGCCTGCCGGTTCCGCCACCTGCCGGAAGCCCATGACCAGATCATAGCCGAAGTCCTGGGGGCCGGCATAGTCCATATTCAGAATGAACAGGGCCATCCGGGGGGCTTCCCTAACCGGGCTGACCCGGGAATAGCCCAGCTCCACGGCCTTTTCCAAAACGGTCTGCTGCATCTTCCGGCTTACATCCCTGGCGCCGTTCAGCGCCTTGGACACGGTGCCCTTGGAGACACCCAATTCCTTCGCGATATCGTCCAGCGTGGCCAAGAAAACCACCTCCGTGCTTTCGTCTCCCCGCCATCATAGCATAGCCGGTTTCGAAAAGCAAAGGAAATTTGCTTTTTTCGGGAAGAAAGTTTCTGCCAGTTTCGTAAGAAAACAGAAGATCAGCGAAACATACAATAAAAGCTTTGACATTTTGTGAATAACCATGAAAAAATCGGGATATTTTCTAGGACTTGACGAAACCCTCAAAAGGCAATATACTAAATCCTACGAAACATCTTCGCTAAGAAGGGCCCGGAAAAAACCGGGGGAGGTACAGGTATGGAGTTTGTCTGCGGAAAACAGGAAATGGCTGTTCCCGGCTGGAGCGGAAGTCAGTCGGTGCTGCTGGGCAACGGACTGGGAGGCTACGCATCCCTGACGGGGGGCTATGGGGTGTCCCGGTGCGATCAGGGGATTCTGGTGGCGGCGGTGAAAGCGCCCAACGTCCGCCTCACCTTGGTGCATCGGATGAAGGAAACCCTGACGGTGGGGGACCGGAACTGGGCCCTCTCTACCCAGGCCTTTGCGGACGGCGCCCCGGAGGAGCGGGGTCTGGACTGCCTGATGTATGTAAGCTATGATGCCGTTCCCGTGTGGGTGTATCAGGCGGAGGGGGTGGAGGTCAGACGGACCCTGGCCCTTTGCTATGGGGAAAATACCGCCGCCCTGCGGTATGAAATCCGCAATGAGGGGAATAGGCCCTGCACCCTGACCCTGGAGCCCTTCCTGAAATTCGCCCCTAAGGAGGAGGCGGTGACGGAGAAACGGGCCCTCACGCTGGAGGGAAACCGGATCACCGATGGCGCCGCTGTCTTATATTTGCACACCACCGAACCCATAAAGCCTCAGTCTGCCCTTTGGCAGTCCCTTTCCTACCCGGAGGACGCCAAGGACGGAAGACCAGCAGCGGGCCTGGCCGCCTGCTGCTGCCGGATCACCCGGACGGTAGGTCCCGGGGAAACAGAAAAGGTGGAGGTGGTTTTCTCCACAAAAGAGAGGGCCTCCACGGCTGATAAGATCATCGAAGGAGCCATTGCCAGACAGAAGGGCCTGGAAGAAAGCTGCGGCCTGAAAGACCCCCTTGCGAGACGCTTGGCAGCGGCGGCAGATGTGTTCCTGGCGGACCGGGAATCCACAGTTGGAAAGACCATTCTGGCGGGCTATCCCCTGTTCAGCGACTGGGGGCGGGACACCATGATTGCCCTGCCGGGCTGCACTCTGGCAACAGGCAGGTACGCGGAGGCCAAAAGCATCCTGAGAACCTTTCTCAGCTATGAAAAGGACGGACTGGTTCCCAACCTCTTCCCGGAGGGGGACAGCGCCCCCATGTACAACACCGTGGACGCCGCCCTGCTGCTCATCGACTGCGTTTGGCTTTATGCGGGTCGCACGGAGGATTGGAATTTTGTTCGGGAAGCCTGGCCCGTGTTGGAGCGGATCATTGCCGCCTATCGCCGGGGAACCCATCACAATATCGGCATGGACGAGGATGGCCTCATCCACGCCGGAGCAGGGCTGGACCAAGTGACCTGGATGGACGTGTGCGTGGACGGCATTCTGCCCACCCCCCGGCACGGAAAGCCGGTGGAGGTCAATGCCTACTGGTATAACGCCCTGCGGATCATGGAAACCCTGGGGAAAAAGCTGTCCCTGCCCGTCCGGGATTATGCCGCCTTGGCGGAGAAGGTGAAATCGTCCTTCCGGGAAAAATTCTATCTGCCGGAGAAGGGGTATCTGAAAGACGTGCTCTCCGGCACGGAGGCGGACGAGCAGCTGCGGTGCAATCAAATCTTCTCGGTGAGTATGTCCTTTACCATGCTCTCCCGGTCGGAAGAACGAAATGTGGTGGCGGCGGTGGGCAGGGCTTTGTATACCCCCTGTGGTCTGCGCACCCTGTCCCGGTCGGATCCCCAGTACCAGGGCTTCTATGGCGGGGACCGAATTGCCCGGGATATGGCCTATCATCAGGGCACAGTGTGGGTCTTCCCCATGGGAGCCTACTATCGGGCCTGGCTGAAGGTACACGGAAATACAAAGGAAGCCGCAGCCCATGTCCGGCAGCAGCTGAATGCCCTGATCCCCATGCTGCGGGAGGGGTGCCTGGGCCAGCTTCCCGAAATTTATGACGGAGATTTTCCCGCTGCAGGCAAGGGCTGCTATGCCCAGGCCTGGAGCGTGGGAGAAATGCTCCGGGTGTTTGAAACGCTGCAAATCATGGAAGAAGGAGAGGGATAAATGGAAAGACAGGTTTTGGACAAGCGTAAATGGGGCTGGTGGCGCTCCGCCGTATTTTATCAGGTGTACCCCAAGAGCTTTCAGGATACCACCGGTTCCGGTACCGGGGACCTGCGGGGGGTCATCTCCCGTCTTGACTATCTGGAAAGGTTAGGCATTGACGGCATCTGGCTGTCTCCTGTGTGCCAGTCCCCCCAGGTGGACAACGGCTATGATATCTCTGACTACCGGGCCATTGACCCTATGTACGGCGCCATGGAAGACATGGAGGAACTGATCCGGGAGGCAAAAAAGAGGGGCATTTCCATCATCATGGACTTGGTGCTGAACCACTGCTCTGATCAGCACTTATGGTTCCGGGAAGCAAAAAAGAGCCGTGAAAATCCTTACCATGACTACTTTATCTGGCGGGACGGAGACGGTGTTACTCCGCCCAACGATCTGTGCAGCGTTTTCGGCGGTCCGGCCTGGACCTATATGCCGGAACTGGGGCAGTGGTATTTCCACCAGTTTGCCCCCCAGCAGCCAGACTTAAACTGGGAGAACCCCACGGTGCGGCGGGAACTGATCGCCGTGGTCCGCTTCTGGGTGAACAAGGGGGTGGAGGGCTTCCGGCTGGATGTGATCGACCAGATTGCGAAGGAGCCTGACCGGAAAATCACCATCAACGGGCCCCGGCTCCGGGAATATCTGGAGGAGCTGAGCCGGGAGGGCTTCCGGGAGGAAGGACTGGTGTCCGTAGGCGAAGCCTGGGGTGCGGATCCGGAGAGAGCCAAAGCCTACAGCGCCTCTGATGGCAGTGAGCTTTCCATGGTATTCCAGTTTGAGCATATCGGCCTGGATCAGAAGGGAGAAAAGTGGGACACGATTCCCCTGCCCCTGCCTAAGTTGAAGGAATGCTTCCGCCGCTGGCAGCAGGAACTGCATGGGGTAGGCTGGAACAGCCTGTTCCTCAACAACCACGACCTGCCCCGAATCGTCTCCCGGTGGGGAAACGACGGCGAATATCGGGTGGAGTCCGCCAAAATGCTGGCTACCATGCTCTTTGGGTTGGAAGGAACCCCTTACATTTACCAGGGCGAGGAGCTGGGCATGACCAACATCCGGCTGCCCATCGACGGCTACCGGGATTTGGAAACCCTGAATCTCTACCGGGACCGGATAAGCCGGGGCTATCCGGAGGAAGAGGTGCTTGCCTCTATCCACGCCCGGAGCCGGGATAACGCCCGGACGCCCATGCAGTGGACGAAGGAAGAAAACGCCGGATTCACCACGGGAACGCCCTGGCTGACGGTCAATCCCAATTACCGGGAGATTAACGCCCAAAGCGCCCTTGAGGATCCGAACTCTGTTTTCCATTACTATCGGGAGCTGATCCGGCTGCGCAAAACCTATCCTGTATTCCGGGACGGAAGCTTTACCCTGCTCCTGGGGTTGGACGAGAAAATCTTCGCCTATACCCGGGACACGGAAAAGGAGCATCTGCTGGTGGTGTGCAGCTTCTCGGAGGAAACAGTGCCCTTTACGGTGCCGGAGGCCTTCCGGGATGGAAAGACCCTGCTGGAGAACAGATCATGGGAGCCGGGGGTGCTGAAGCCCTATGAGGCGAGAATGATTTATAGTGAAGCGTGAGTAATGAAAAGCTGTGGAATCGCCTGGGGCGATGATTTGAATATTTTCATGAATTTCCGGGAGAACGGGAACACGAAACAGAACGAAACGTAGAAAGACGCCCGAAGAAGAGAAAAATTCCCCCCGCAAAAGGAAATGCGGGGGGAATCTCTCGGATAATGGGGATTCCAATTGGGTTTTGTGTAGAATGGCAAAAACTGACCCGAAAATTCTTGCACATTCACGAATTGACGGCGGCCTGTTTTTGGTGTTATACTGTACTCGAAGCGAGATGGAAACGATTCAAAAACAGGTTTCGATGCGTTTCGCTGCAATGGGACGTCCCATTGCTTCTTTCTCACATGGAATGTGAGAAAGAAATGATGTCTGGCATTAACAGAATTTCTTCTGTGATTGCATATTATATTAACTTCTATTTAGGAGGAAAACAAGAATGAAGAAGATCATTGCTCTGCTGCTGGCTTGCGTTATGGTCCTGGGCCTGTTCGCTGGTTGCTCCAGCAGCGCCCCTGCTGAGACCAAGGCACCGGAAGCTGCAGCTCCCGCTGAGACCAAGGCTCCCGCTGAGAACGCCGCTCCTGAGGCCATCTCCCTGAAGGTCTGGGGTCCCCAGGAGGACCAGGCTGACAACAACAGCTTCCTGCCTGTTGCCTGCCAGAAGTTCAACGAGGCTCACCCCGAGTGGGATATCACCTTCACCTTTGAGGTCTGCTCCGAGGGCGACGTTGGCACGCAGGTCACTAAGGACCCCTCCGCTGCCGCTGACGTCTACATGTTCGCCAACGACCAGCTGGGCACCCTGATCCAGGCCAACGCCATTGCCCGTCTGGGCGGCTCCACTCTGGATGAAGTGAAGGCAAGCAACTCCGAGACCATGGTCGCTTCCGTCACCAGCGGCGAAGGCGTCTACGGCGTGCCCTTCACCGGCAACACCTGGTTCATGTACTACGACAAGTCCGTCTACACTGAGGATGACATCAAGTCTCTGGACGCCATGATGGCCAAGAAGACCGTTGCTTTCCCTGTGACCAACACCTGGTATGTTCCCGGCTTCTTCTTCGGTATGGGCGGCACCATGTTCGGTGACGGCACCGACGGCACTGCCGGCATCACCTTCGGCGGCGAGAACGGCGCTGCCGCTACCACTTACCTGGCAAATGCTCTGGCTGCCAAGACCATGATCGACGACGCCAGCGGCGCCGGCCTGGACGGCCTGCGCAACGGCACCGTGGGCGCCATCTTCTCCGGCACCTGGGACGCCAAGAACGTGGAAGAGGCTCTGGGCGAGAACTACGGCGCGGCTCAGCTGCCCACCTTCACCGTGAACGGCGAGGAGCATCAGCTCTACTCCTTCTCCGGCTCCAAGGCCTACGGTGTCAACCCCAACTCCGCCAACATGAAGGCTGCTACCGCTCTGGCTCTGTGGCTGGGCTCCGCTGAGATGCAGGACCTGCACTTCGAGCTGCGGAACGGCGAGGTTATCCCCTGCAACGCGGATCTGCTGGCCAGCGACACCGACTATATCAACAACGCCGCTGCTCTGGCTCAGAACGCCACCATCGCCAACACCTCCAAGCTCCAGCCCTCCATCCCTGAGATGGGCATGTACTGGTCTAACGCCGAGTCCCTGGGCAAGGCCCTGGCCAACGGCGAGGTCAATGCGGACAATGCTGCTGATCTGACCGAGAAGTGGAATACCGGCCTGAACAACGCCGGCCTGTAAACCATTCTGCCAAAAATCTCTGACGGCGGCCAGAATCCCTGGCCGCCGCCTCCTTCCGATAGAAAAAAGGGAATCCACAGATCGATGCCCCCGCCTGCCGCTTTGTGGGGCCGTCAGGGGCATCGATCTGTAGATGCGGAAAGCGGAATGCCGGGCATCCCGGCAGGAACAAAAGGGAGATGACAATATGTCCAACGAATTAACAAAGGCTGCGGCGAAACGGCAGAAGAAGGCAGGTTCCTTCCCCTTGGCCGCAGCTGTGAAAAACGGAGGTCCCGTAGTCTGGCTGTCCTGCCTCATTATGGGCCTTGGCAACCTTGTAAGCGGTCAGATCATCATGGGTCTGATCTTTCTTGCTTTGGAAGTGGCTTTCATCGCCTTCCTGGCAATCCCCAGCGGCGGCCTCTACTGGCTTTCCATGCTGCCAAGTCTTGGCTGGCGGGAAATGGAAGAGGTCTGGAACGACGACCTGGGCATCTACGAGTATACCATGGGTGACCAGTCCCAGCTGATCCTGCTCTACGGCGTGGCCACCATCTGCATCATCGCGCTGTTCATCGTCCTTTGGCGGTCCTCCGTCCGCAGCGGCTATAAGGCTCTGTGCCTGAAGAAGTCCGGCAAGAAGGCTCCCCCCTTCCTGGACACGCTGAAATCCCTGCTGGACGAGAACGTCCACAAGCTGCTGATGTTCACACCCACCGCGTTCCTGGCCGTGTTCTCCATCGTGCCTCTGTTCTACATGATGAGCATGGCGTTCACCAGCTATTCCAAGGAAGGGGACCATCTGGTGCTCTTCGACTGGGTGGGCCTGCAAAACTTCGCCTCCCTGTTCGATTCCACCTCCACCATCGGCAAGCAGGTTGGCTCCGTGCTGGGCTGGACCCTGGTCTGGGCCTTCTTTGCCACCTTCCTGAACTTCTTCCTGGGCACCTTTGTGGCCATCCTCATTAACCGGAAGACCATCAAGTTTAAGTCCTTCTGGCGTGGATGCCTGGGCATGACCATCGCCATTCCTCAGTTCGTGTCCCTGATGATCATCCGCTCCATGATGCAGCCTGACGGCATCATCAACACCATGCTCTTAAACGCGGGTATTATTTCCACCAGGCTGCCCTTCCTGACCAATACCACCTGGGCCAGAGTGATGGTCATTGTCGTGAACCTGTGGGTGGGTATTCCCTATACCATCATGCAGGTCACGGGCATTTTGCAGAACATCCCCGCCGAGCAGTATGAGGCCGCAACCATTGACGGCGCCAACGCTGTCCAGCAGTTCACGAATATCACCCTGCCCTACATGATCTTTGTGATGACCCCCTACATCATCACCCAGTTCACCGGCAACATCAACAACTTTAACGTCATCTACCTGCTGACCCGCGGCGAGCCGGTTTCCGTTGGCAATTCCGCGGGCTCCACCGACCTGCTGATCACTTGGCTGTACAAGCTGACCGTGGATCAGCAGAAGTATAACCTGGGCGCTGTGATCGGCATCTTCACCTTCGTGGTGCTGGCCATTGTCTCTCTGGTTACCTACCATTCCAGCGGATCTTATAAGGATGAGGAGGGCTTTAAATAATGAAAAAGAATCACGATGGCGGCATGAAGGCGCGTCGGATCACCGGCGACGTGATCACCTACATTGTGCTTGCCGTGATGTGTGTCGTATGGCTGCTGCCCTTCTTCTGGGTGATTATGCAGTCCTTCCGGGAAGGCAAGGGCCAGTTCATCTCCTCCTTCCTGCCCAAGGCCTATACCACCAATAACTATAAAGCACTGTTCACCGAGGCCAATGTGATCAACTTCCCCCGGATGTTCCTGAACACCTTTTTCATCGCCTGCTGCACCTGCGTAATCTCCACCTTCTTCGTGCTGGCCGTGTCCTACTGCACCAGCCGTCTGAAGTGGAAGATGCGTAAGCCCTACATGAACATGGCCATGATCATCAACCTGTTCCCCGGCTTCATGAGCATGATGGCGGTGTACTTCATCCTGAAGGCCCTGGGCATGACTGAGGGCGACAAGATCTATCTGTCCCTGATCATCGTCTTCTCCGCAGGCGCGGGCACCGGCTTCTTCGTCATGAAGGGCTACATGGACACCATTCCGAAGGCTCTGGACGAGGCGGCCATGATCGACGGCTGCACCCGGTGGCAGATCTTCACCAAGATCACCCTGCCCATGTGTAAGCCCATGGTGGTCTACCAGATCATCACCTCCTTCATGGGCCCCTGGATGGACTTCATTTGCGCTAAGGTTATCGCGGGCGCCAAGAGCCAGTACTGGACGGTCTCCATCGGCCTGTTCAATATGCTGGAGAAAGAATATGTGGATACCTGGTTCGTCCGGTTCTGCGCCGGCGCCGTGCTGGTGTCCATCCCCATTGCTGCCCTCTTCATGATCACCCAGAAGTTCTATCAGGAAGCCATGGGCGGCGCCGTGAAGGGATAATGCCCATGGAAAAAGCAGTTCGCGTTATCTGCCTGCTGCTGTGTCTGACCATGCTCGCGGGCTGTTCCCGGCCTGCCGCGGCTCCTCAAACGCCACAAACTACGGCCTCCCCCGTTCTTTCGGGGGAGGCTGAGGGCGTTCCCGGGGGCAGGGACATGGCGCAGCGGCTGGCGGAAATTGCCGCATTAGGGGAAAGCCCCGACGATAACTACCGCACCTGGTATGAGGTCTTCGTCTATTCCTTCTGCGATTCCGACGGGGATGGGATTGGAGACCTTCGGGGTCTGACCTCCAAGCTGGACTATTTGCAGGAGCTGGGCGTGAATGGCATCTGGCTCATGCCCATCCACCCAAGCCCCTCCTATCACAAGTACGACGTTACCGATTACTACGCCATTGACCCGGCCTATGGCACCATGGCGGACTTTGACGATCTGATGGCCCAGTGCGAAAAGCGGGATATCCATGTGATATTGGACCTGGTTCTGAACCACTCCGGCTCCGACCACCCCTGGTTTACCCAGGCTGCGGATTATCTGCGGGGGCTGGGAGACAGGGAGCCGAACCCTGCCGACTGCCCCTATGTGGATTACTATTTCTTTTCCCGGGAGCAAAAGCCGGGATATACCCAGGTGCCCGGCACCGATTGGTACTATGAGTCCCAGTTCAGCCCGGATATGCCGGATCTGAATCTGGGAAATGAGGCGCTCCGGGAAGAAATCCGGGGTATCATGGCCTTCTGGCTGGAAAAAGGGGTGTCCGGCTTCCGGCTGGACGCCGCCAAGGAATACTATACCGGCTCCATCTCCAAGAATCTGGAGGTACTGGGCTGGATCCAGGAAACGGGTAAGTCTCTGAAAGAGGACATCTACCTGGTGGCCGAGGTCTGGGACGGCTTCGCGGCGGTTTCTGAGTACTATGAAAGCGGGCTATGTAGCTTCTTTGACTTCCCCTTTGCGGACGCCGGGGGAAAAATCATCACCGTGCTCCGGGGCGCGGGGAACCCATCTGTGGTTTCCACCTACGCTACGGCTCTGGAAAAAGCGGATAAAGCCTACCGCGCAGCCAATCCCGACTGCATCGACGCCCCCTTCCTCAGTAATCATGACGTAGGCCGGATTGCCAGCTTCTGCTCCGGGGACGAGGCGAAAACTAAGCTGGCCGGTGCCATGAACCTGTTTATGAGCGGCAGCGCCTTTGTCTATTACGGAGAAGAACTGGGTATGGCCGGTTCCGGGAACGACCCCTCCAAGCGGGCGCCCATGTACTGGAACGAGGCAAGAGATCAGGGAACCACCAATCCTCCGCCGGAATGCGTCCTTCCGGAAAGCTACCCCTTCCCCGCCTATGAAACCCAGAAGGCGGACGATCAGTCTATTTACAATTACTATCGTCAGGCCATTGCCATCCGGCAAGCCATTCCCGCCATCTCCCACGGAAAAACCACGGCGGAGACGGCTTTGAATCTGGGCTGTATCAGCGCCTGCCGGAAGACCTGGGGAGAAGATGCGGCAATCCTGCTCATGAACATCAGCCCGGAGGACGCCGAGGTGGATCTGACAGGCTATGAAAACTGGACGCTGGCTGCCACACTCTCAACGGACGGCAGAGACATTTCCACAGAGGGAACCACCCTGGCGCTTCCGGCCTGGGGAACTGCAGTGCTGGTGCCGATTTCGGAATAAGAAAGGAACTATTCATTTGGAACGGATCAACGAAAGAAGACCCTCCGGCATCGGCGGAAACGCTTTGCGTGCCTGGGGCATGATCTTTTTAGCCCTGGGCGTATTCGGACGGGGCATCCTCCAGGGACGGCTGCTGGGCATCGGCAGCGTGACGGGGGAGGAACTTCTCGCAATTATGAACAGCTCCGGCACCGCCATGACCCTGGCCAGCGTGTCTCTGGTGCTCCAGGCGGTGGAAACCTGTGCCGCTCCCATTTTTGCCTTTCTGTTGGTGGAGGGGGCGGGGCACACCTCCAGTATGAAAAATTACCTGCTGCGGATGCTGGGCCTGGCGGCGGTTACGGAGATCCCCTATAACCTGGCCATTTCCGGTAAGCTCCTGGCAGGGGGCAGCCTGAACCCGGTATTTGGGATGCTGCTGTGCCTGATCCTGCTGTGGTTCTTCCGGTACTATGCGGGAAAGGGTGCGGGGAAGACCCTGATAAAGATTGTGGTGGTCATCGCCGCCATCCTCTGGGCCCAGATGCTTCACATTGCCTTTGGGGCGCCCTTAGTGATTCTCACAACGGTGATCTGGTTTTCCCGCCGTATGCCCAATTACCGTGTCTTTATCGGCGCCATGGCAGCGGTGGTATGCACGATTTTTTCACCCTTCTTCCTGGCGTCGCCCATGGGCTTCCTGGCAGTGCACCTGTATAACGGGGAGCCGGGGGAGCAGAACCGGTGGGTTCGATATCTGACCTATCCCGTGATTTTGCTGATTCTGGGCCTGGTGAGAATCGCCCTTTGATAAAATGGCAGTATAAAGCGGCCGCGCCGATGGGGAAACCCGTCGGCGCGGCCGTTTGTTTCGGAACCTAAGGAACCTCTGAATCAATCGTCTGCGGCCGATGCCGGATCTTTTGCCCCAATCGTGCAGTTTAAAAAATTAGAAATACATACAGTATTCCTCAATTCTTCAAACTTTCGCTTGGGTCAAAATCTCTCGGCATCAGCTCTTGCCGATTGAATCAGAGCTTCCCTAAAACCTTCCCTGCTGGGGTGGTGCACTGCGCAGCAGATTAAAATATCCATGATTGCCGGTGGCAATCATACCACAGTGTAAAGGTGGCCGAGCGTAAGCAAGGTCGGGTGAGGTGGTAAAGGGTTCCGCGGCTGGAACGCCGCATCCGTCAGCCCTTTGGACTGCCACCTTCCCCAGAGGGGAAGGCTCAGGCTGTAGAAAAACCATGTCATTCTGAGCCA
>DLAP01000091.1 GCA_002493965.1 Clostridiales bacterium UBA7044 | reverse complement strand
TTGAGCCTTTTTTGACACGCTGAGAAATGCCTCCGGTGGAGGCATTTCTTTTGCGCGTTTTTCGGGGCATCCTATTGGGGGAAGCAATTGTCCGCTGTGGACGCTGGAAATATTTTTTGACGAAACCTGTCCGTTTTCCTCTTTACAGTCAGTTGAAGTCATAGTATAATTCTCTTGAAAAAAGTTTGGAGGAATTCTAAATGAAGAAAATTGCATTATTCCTGATTGCCGCCCTGCTGCTCGGCGCTCTCACAGGCTGCGCCGGAACCACCGTCGTGGTCGGCAACTGCACCTGCCCCACGGACGCTCACCTTGCCGCTTCCGAAGTGCCCACTGCCGCCCCAACGGAAACCGCTGCTCCTGCCGAAACCCATACCCCCGCCTCCGGCGCTTTGAAAACCGGCCTCGCCATCATCACCGATCTGACCGACTGCACCAATGCCAGTGAAGGCGGCGATGGTCAGGCGAAATTCGACGTCAATTTTGCCGCCGTCACCCTGGATGAAAACGGAGTGATTCAGAGCTGCCTCATCGACAGTCTGGGCGCCAGCGTCACCTTTGACGGAAGCGGCGCCATCACCTCCGACATAACCGCCCCGGTTCTCACCAAGAATGAGCTGGGCGAAGCCTATGGCATGAAGGCCTACGCCGGATCTCAGTATGAGTGGAACGAGCAGGCCGCCGCTGTTGCCCAGTTTGCCGTGGGCAAGACCGTAGAGGAGCTGAAGACCATGGCCGTGGATGAAACCGGTCATGCTGCCGATGCGGACCTGGCCACCACCGCCACCATCTATATCGGCGGCTATGTTTCCGCCATTGAGAAGGCTGCCGCAAACGCCCAGAATCTGGGAGCCTCCGCAGGCGATACCCTGAAGCTGGCCATTATCCCCTCTCTGGGAAGCACCACTGCCCCCACCGAGGAAAAGGACGGCACCGCTCAGCTTGACTGCAATGTGGCAGCCATCACCGTAAACGGGGACACCATCACCTCCTGCCTCATCGACAGCCTCCAGGCCAAGGTCAACTTTGACTCTGCCGGTGCTGTCACCTCCGACACTAGTAGCGGCGCTCAGACCAAAAACGAGTTGGGCGAAGCCTACGGTATGAAGGCTTACGCCGGTTCTCAGTATGAATGGAACGAGCAGGCCGCCAACTTTGCTTCCTACGTCACCGGGAAAACCGCCGGCCAAGTGGCGGACATTGCCGTGAACGAAAAGAACGCCCCCGCTGATGCCGATCTGGCGGCCGGTGTCACCATTTCCATCGGCGGCTTCCAAGCCCTGATTGCCAAGGCCCTGTCCTGATGAAGAAGCGGCTTCTTGCCCTAATGCTGACAGCCTTCCTGCTGTCAGGCTGCGCCCCCCAAAAGGTGGCAGACAAGCAGTATACTGCCACCTTTCTGGAGCTGTTTGATACCGTAACCACCGTGGTAGGAAGGGCGGAAAATGAGGAGGCTTTCACCGTCAAGGCCCAGGCCGTCCGGGACGCCCTGCTTCCCTATCATCAGCTTTTTGACATCTATAACGACTATGACGGGATCTCTAATTTGAAAACCGTCAACGACCATGCCGCCGAAGGGCCTGTGGCGGTTGACCGGGTGATTGTGGATTTCCTGCTGGACTGTAAGGAATACTACACACTCACCGGTGGAAAGGTCAATGTGGCCATGGGCAGCGTACTCGGCCTGTGGCATAAAGCCCGGGAGGCAGGCATTGACGATCCCGCCCACGCCGCGCTTCCGGAAAAGGAAGCTCTGGATAACGCGGCAGCGCACATCTCCTTTGACGATTGTGTCATTGACGAGGAGGCGGGCACCGTATTCTTTACGGATCCCCTTCTCAAACTGGATGGGGGAGCCGTTGCCAAGGGCTGGGCTGCCCAGCGGGTAGCGGAAAGCGCCCCGGAAGGGCTTCTCATCAGCGTAGGCGGCAATGTCTGCGCCACCGGGGCCAAGGATGCCAGCGGCACCCCCTGGGTGGTGGGCATCAACAACCCAGACGGCGGCAATTACCTCCACACCCTGACCATCACCGGAGGCAGTGTTGTCACCAGCGGCGACTATCAACGCTATTACACCGTAGACGGTAAAATCTATCATCATATCATCGACCCGGAAACCCGGATGCCCTCCACCTATTGGCGGTCTGTGACCATTTTGTGTGCCGATTCCGGCCTGGCCGACGCCCTGTCCACTGCCCTGTTCCTCCTTCCCCAGGAAGAAGGCCAGGCCCTGCTGGACAAAACAAAGGCGGAAGCCATGTGGGTCGATGCCCAGGGCCAGGAGTATTTCAGCCCCCACTTTTCCGACTATATTAGAACTTGAGAGGTGAAATTATTGAAACACCTGTTTTTTGGCGGTATTCATCCCAAATACAATAAGGAAATGTCCACCACTTCTCTGGATTTTTTAACCGTCACCCCGAGGCAAGTGGTAATTCCCATGCAGCAGCACATCGGCGCGCCTTGCGTGCCCCTGGTTGACCTAGGCGATCACGTTCTGCTGGGTCAGAAGATCGGCGACGGGGAGGGCCTGTGCGTGCCTGTGCACGCCTCGGTTTCCGGTACCGTCTCCGCCATTGAGCCGAGGCCCCATGTCAGCGGCCGTCCGGTTCTCTCCGTTGTCATTGACAACGATTTTCAGGACACTCCCTTCCCTCCCGCTCTGCCCGGGAAGGATGTGAGGGACTTAAGCGATGACGAAATTCTCCATGCCATCCGGGAGGCGGGTCTCGTGGGCATGGGCGGCGCTGCCTTCCCCGGCTCTGTCAAAGCCATATCCGCCATGGGTCATGTGGATACCCTCATCGCCAATGCCTGCGAATGTGAGCCCTATATCACCGCCGACGATTCCCTCCTGCGCACCAAGCCCGAGCAGGTTCTCAAGGGCATGATGATCCTCCGTCAGGTACTGCGCCCGGAACGGGTGGTGCTGGCTGTGGAGGATAACAAGCAGGCGGCCATCGAAAAGCTGCACACCTTGCAAGCCGATTTCCCCGAAATTGAAATCGTGGTTTTGCCCACCCGTTACCCGCAAGGCTCCGAAAAGCAGCTCATTCAGGCCGTCACCCGCCGGGAGGTAGCTCCCGGAAAGCTGCCGGTGTCCGCCGGGTGCGCCGTATTCAACGTGTCCACCTTCGCCGCCATTTACCGGGCGGTGAGCCTGGGGCTGCCCCTTACCGAGCGGATTGTCACCATTTCCGGTGAGACCATTGAGAAGCCTCAGAATTTCATTGTCCGCATCGGCACCCCCTTCCATGACCTGATTGAAAAAGCCGGGGGACTGACGGACGAAACCGAGCGGGTCATCAGCGGCGGGCCTATGATGGGCATGGCCCAGGGCGACCTGAGCGTGCCGGTGGTCAAGGCAACCAACTCCATTTTGTGTCTGCCGAAAGATCAAAACGGCGCTGCCGAAAACCCGGTCTGCCTGCGCTGCGGCAAGTGTGTTGCGGTGTGCCCCATGCGCCTCCAGCCCCTGTACCTGTACCGGTTCGGCAAGCGGGAAGATATTTCCGAATTGGAGCGTCTGAACCTGCTAGACTGCATCGAGTGCGGCTCCTGCGCCTATACCTGCCCCGGAAAGCTCCCCCTGGTGGAGACCTTCCGGAACGCCAAAAGGAAATATAAGGAGGCGAAAAGCAAATGAAATTGACTGTCGCTTCTTCTCCCCATATCCGGGGCGACTTCCGTTCCAGTAAGCTCATGCTGGACGTGGTCATCGGCCTGATTCCTGCCACATTGGTGGGCTGTCTGGTGCTGGGCTGGCGGAGCCTGACCGTTGTGCTCATGTCCATGGCCTGCGCCGTTCTCACCGAATGGGCCTATTCCCTGGTGACAAAAAAGCGGAACACCTTGCCGGACTGCTCCGCATTGGTGACGGGCATGCTGTTCGCTCTGACCCTCCCTTCCACCGTTCCCTATTATGTGGTAATTCTGGGCAGCGCTTTTGCCATTTTGTTTGTGAAGCTCCTGTGCGGCGGATTGGGCCAGAACATTTTTAATCCCGCTCTGGCCGCCCGGGCATTCGTCCTGCTGCTCTTCCCCGCCGCCCTGACCCGGTACCCTGCCTTGGGCATAGACGGCGTCACCGCCGCCACGCCCCTTCACCACATGGTCATGCCCGCCCTGCCGGAAGAAAGCATCCTGGATATGTTCCTGGGGAACTGCCCCGGCTCCATCGGAGAAATTTCTGCTCTGGCCCTGCTGATTGGCGGCGGCTGGCTCATTTACCGGAAGGTGATCTCTGTTCGCATTCCCACCGCGTACCTGGGCACTGTAGCCCTGCTGACCCTGGTGTTCAGCAAGACCGGGAACCCTGTCTCCTGGATGCTCTATCAGCTTTTTAGCGGCGGACTTCTGCTGGGCGCCATCTTTATGGCCACCGATTACGCCACCTCTCCCGTCACTGCCAAAGGGCAGGTAGTCTACGGCATCGGCTGCGGTGCGCTCACCGTCTTCTTCCGCTACTTTGGCCTGTTCCCCGAGGGCGTTACCTACGCGATCCTCCTCATGGATGCCTTTGTCTGGGTCATTGACCGCTATACCAGCCCCCGCCGGTTTGGTGTGAAGAAAGGAGGCGGCCAGAATGCGTAAAAAGATTTGGATGCCTTTGGCTACGATTCTCCTCGCCGCCGTGATTCTGCTGGCTGCCTACAATGGCCTGATGGGCCTTCGTCTTTCTGTCGCCCAGAAGGAGCTGACGCAGAAAATGCAGACCATCCTCCCCGGCTCCACTTCCTTTACAGAGGAACCCTATACCGGCGAGGATGCCAACATCCAGCGCATTTACAAGGGCGAAACCGGCTATGTGGTGGGCACGCAGACCTCCGGCTATGCCGGGAACATTGCCATGCTTATCGGTGTCTCGAATCAAGGAAAGGTCACCGGCCTGCAAATCCGGGATATGCACGAGACGCTCGGTCTGGGGCAGGAGGCTCTGACGGACTGGAAGTTCCTGGCCCAATTTCTGAATACCACCGGAGACGCTGCCGTGGGTGAGGACATCGACGCCCTCACCGGCGCTACCGTTACGTCCAGGGCTGTGACCCGCAGTGTAGGTTCCGCCGTTGGGTTCGTCACCGGTGCGGACACTTCCTCCGGCGCTACTTCCTGGGGAGGTTAAGCTATGAAGAAAAACGACTTTTTGCTCAATACCCTGCTGGCAGTTATCACCTTTGCTGCTCTGCTCGTCATGCTGCTGATTCGGGTCTGGAATCCTGCCGGGGTGCTGCCCAGGCTGGACATCCCGAATATGGCTCTTCTGAGCCTTTTGGTGCTGGTGGCGGAGCACTACCTCAGTCCCAAGGCGCCCCGGAATTATGGGGCCATTGCCCTGCTTTCCTTCCTTACCTTCGCTCTGCTGCCCCTCATGGCAGGGTTTGCCTGTCAGCACGACTTCTGGAAGATTGGGCTGGGTGGCTGCATCGTGTTCACCATGCTCACCTGGCTGTATACCTCTATGGTGTCCCGGATCGCTTCCGGCGAAAAGGCTGCTGCTGCCCCTGTTGTCAGCGCCTTGGGTCTGTATCTGGCGGTTCAGGGCTTTGCGGGGATTTTCCTGTAAACCTTTGTTTTGAAAAAGCATCCGCATGGCGTGGCCATGTGGATGCTTTTTTCGAAAAAATTTCCTGCAAGGGATGCTTTTTTCGGACGAATGTGCTATAATAATGTCTGCTGAATAAGTTGCCAAAAGCGACTTATTCGCACACCGAAGGTGTGCAATTACAAAAAACGGCTCTTTTAACCGTTTTTTGTAATTCAGACAGCAATCAATGGGTAGCTTTTCCTGCATGGCAAACCATGCGGGAAAAGCAGGTGCAAGGTTTTTGCGGCGAAAACCTTGCACCCGAATAACGCTAAGAT
>DLAP01000064.1 GCA_002493965.1 Clostridiales bacterium UBA7044 | reverse complement strand
ATTATGCGGTGTTGCCTTAGAAATGGCTTTTCTATATCCAGTATACATTTCTCCCAGAAAATCGCAAGAAAACAAGGGAAGATAATTGAAAAAAACAACAATTGGATAGAAAAAGGAAAAACCCGCATCTGAAAATTTCTGGAAAAGGGAAGAACCTTTAGAAGAAAAATCAGGGAAAAAGCCGATTTTTGACATATCAGACATCCAGATCCACCCTCTAAAATGTAACAAATCTGTGAATTTACTGTGTATCGATCCCGGTTTTCGGAACAGAAGGATTGACAAAAACGCCACATTGTGTTACAATTCGGTTACACTGCGGGCAAAATGGAGTTTTCTCCGGAAGGCCCGGTTAGGAGAATGCGTATGATACAATTTACGGATGTAGTGAAATCCTACGAGCAGGGGAACCGGGCGTTGAACGGTGTTTCCATGCAGATCGAGGATGGCGAGTTCTGCTTCCTGGTCGGCCCTTCCGGTTCCGGCAAGTCTACCATTATTAAACTCATTACCGGCGAGCTGCGGCCCACCTCCGGCGCGGTCCATGTCAACGGCTACTCTCTGGAGCGGATTCGGAAGCGGGAGATTCCGTACCTGCGCCGTACCGTGGGTACTGTGTTCCAGGACTATCGCCTTATCGACAAGATGACGGTCTACCAGAACGTGGCCTTTGCCATGCGTGTGGTGGGCGCGAAAGAGAAGGAGATCAAGGAACGGGTTCCCTATGTGCTGGAGCTGGTTGGCCTGGAAAACAAAATGAACCGGCATCCCAATGAGATGTCCGGCGGCGAGCAGCAGAGACTGGCCATCGCCCGGGCGCTGGTGAATAACCCTTCCACCATCATTGCCGACGAGCCCACCGGCAACCTGGACCCGGAGCGCGCCTTCGAAATTATGGCCCTGCTTCAGGAAATCAATAACCTGGGCACCACCATGCTGGTAGTCACCCACGCAAAGAACCTGGTGAATGTCTTCCATAAGCGTGTCATTGCCATCAATGACGGCCTTGTGGTCAGCGACGCGGAGGAGGGATACGGCAATGAAGATGAATAATCTTGGGTATCTTTTGAAGGAGGGCTTCCGTGGCATTTTCCTCCACGGGTTTATGTCCTTCGCCGCCGTGGTGGTCACGGTGGCGTGTCTCGTCATCGTGGGCAGCTTCTCCGCCCTGGCTTACAACCTGGACGTGATGGTGGAAGAGCTGAACCAGACCAGTGAGATTCTGGTGTACATCGACAGCGATCTTTCCGACGCCGAAGCCAGAAGCATCGGCACGAAGATCAATCTGCTGGATAATGTTTTGCAGGCGACCTTTGTCTCCCGTGAGGAGGCGCTGCAGGACTTTGTGGAAGATCACAACGGCGACAGCGCCTTCAACGGCGTTCAGGCCTCCGATCTGCGCCACCGCTATGTGGTGTCCCTGGAGGACAACACCAAAATGCAGCAGACCGACGAGCAGCTCAAGCAGATCCCCGGCGTGGCCAAGACCAACGCGGCCTATGAACTGGCCGAGGGCTTCTCCACCATTCAGAGCGTGCTGCACCTGGTGTCCATTGCCATCATTGCCGTGCTGCTAGTGGTGAGCCTGCTAATCATTTCCAATACGGTCAAGCTTGCCATGTATGACCGGAAGGACGAGATCGCGATTATGAAAATGGTGGGCGCAACCAATGGCTTTATCCGGCTGCCCTTTGTGGTGGAAGGTTTCACCCTGGGTATGACCGGCGCGGTGCTGGCCTTCGGCCTGGAGTGGCTGGGCTATGACGCCCTGGTCCAGCGGGTGGAGGGCATCGATTCTTTGCAGCTGTTCCACTTCGTGGAGTTCCAGGAGATTCTGCTGCCTCTGGTTGCCATCTTTGCCGCCGCGGGTATGTTCGTCGGTATCGTGGGCAGCTGGACATCGATTCGCAAATTTATGGACGTGTAATTATGAAAACCCTTAGAGAGAAAACAGGGCGTCGGAGATGGGCCACACTGCTGATCGCGGCGCTGCTTCTGGGATCGCTGCCGGTTCCGGCACAGGCGGCTTCCTCTACGGAAATCCAGAAGGAAATCGACGCTCTGGAAGAGAAAAACGCCGCCATTCAGAAAGAAATTGACGGCATCCAGCGCCAGTATGACGCGAACTACAGCGACATGGAAGACATCGTCGCCCAGAAAAGCGCCATCGACCAGGAAATGACCCTGCTCAGCGACAAAATCGCCGCTACCAATGAGCAGATTGCCGCCTATGGCCAGCTGATTGCCGACGCCCAGGACGAGCTGGACGATGCGGAAGCGGAGCTGCGGTCATTAAGCGAGGCTTACCAGCTTCGCATCCGTGCCATGGAAGAAGGCGGTACCGTCAGCTACTGGCAGGTCATCTTCCAGGCGAACTCCTTTACGGATCTCCTGGACCGGATCAACATGGTGGACGAGATCAACGCCTCCGACCGCCGCCGGATCGAACAGCTGCGGATCGCCGCGGATCTGGTCAACGCCACGAGAGAGGGCATGGAGACAGAAAAGGCCAATCTGGAAGAGGTCCGGATCGAACTGGCGAAGGATGAAGAAAAGCTGGAAGAAAAGCGGACGGAATCCGATGAGCTGCTCCGTGAGCTGGAAAAGAAGGCCGAAGAGTACCAGCTTCTGCTGGAGGAATCCGAAGCCCTTCAGGACGACCTGATGCAGGAAATTGCCGCCAAGGAAAAGGATCTGGCGGCGGCCAAGTATGACGAATACCTGGCAAAGCTGGCCCTTCAGGGCACCAATCCGCCCTCCAACGCCAGCTGGACCACCCCGGTGTCCGGTTACACCATTACCAGCCCCTTCGGCATGCGCACCCATCCCATCCTTGGCACCCAGCGGATGCACAATGGCATTGACATGGCCTGCGCCCAGGGCACACCTATTTACGCCACCCGGGCGGGGACGGTGACGGTGGCCTCCTATCAGGCAGGCGGCGCGGGAAATTATGTGAGCATCAACCATCTGGACGGATTCGCGTCCATCTATATGCACATGACAAACTATGTGGTATCTGCCGGACAATCCGTGTCCCAGGGACAGCTTATCGGGTATGTGGGCAGTACGGGCCTCTCCACAGGTCCCCACCTCCACTTCGGCATTTCCTATGCTGGTACTTACGTTAACCCTCTGGCGTACATCTATTGATGGATGCCAACCCCCAAAGGAGATTCTATGAAAAATCGCAAAAAGGTCGTGTCCATCCTTGCAGGGATCATGGCGGCGATTATGCTGCTGACCCTGGTGATGAGTCTTCTTCCCACCACCGCTAGGGCTGCTTCCTCCGGCGAGATCCGAAAGCAGATCAATCAGCTAAAGAAGGAGAAGCAGGAGATTCAGAACAAAATCAAGGAAGTTCAGGATCAGTACAAGGAAAACGAAAACGAAATCGCGGATATCATCGCCAGGAAAAGCGTGATCGATCAGGAGATCCAGCTTCTGAGCACCCAGGTTACAAACATTAACGAGCAAATCTCCTCCTTTAATCTGCTCATTGCGGACAAGCAGGACGAGCTGGATAACGCCGAAACCCGGTATCAGCAGATGAGTGAGGAAAACAAGGTCCGGGTCCGCACCATGGAGGAGGAAGGGGAACTTTCCTACTGGGAGGTGCTTTTCAAGGCCAACAGCTTCTCTGACCTTCTGGACCGACTGAATATGGTGGAGGAAATTGCCGCCGCTGACGAACGTCACTTACAGGAAATGGCTGAGGCTGCCCAAGCGGTAGAGGTGGCCCAGGACGAGCTGGAATCAGAGAAGGCCGACCTGGAAGCAACCAAGGAAGAACTGAATGCCACCCAGGCCGAAATGGATGACAAGCGGAAGGAAGCCGACGATTTGATCCAGGAGCTGCTCCTGAAGGCGGACGATCTGGAGGCTCTGGAACTGGAATTCCAGAAGCAGGACGAGGATTTCCTGGAGCAGATCAAAACCATGGAGCTTGCCTATACCGCCGCCCAGCAGGCGGAGTGGGCGGCAGCCCAGGCCACCGCGACAACGGCGGCCAGTTCCGGTGGAAATGGCTCCTCCGGCGGATCTTCCGGCGGTTCTTCCGGCGGCAGTTCCAGTGGCGGCGGCAGCGGCGGATGGGTATGGCCTTGTTCCGCGCGCTCCATTACCAGCCCATTCGGCTATCGTACCGCCCCTACCTCCGGCGCGTCCAGCTATCACCAGGGCGTGGATATTGATGGAAACACCGGCGATGCGGTTTGGGCTGCCAAAGCAGGCACGGTCATTGTGGCAAGCTATAGCGGTTCCGCTGGAAACTATGTGAAAATCGATCATCATGACGGTTTTTCCTCCATTTATATGCACCTGAACAGCTACTGCGTGTCCTCAGGCACCATTGTGAACGCCGGTCAGACCATCGGCACCATGGGCGCCACGGGTGTGGCCACCGGAGACCATCTCCACTTTGGCATCATGTATAACGGTGTTTACGTCAATCCCTTGGCTTACATATCTTAAACAAGAAAAAGAGATTCCCACAGCCCCTTTCCCGGCTGTGGGAATCCGTGCAAGCATTGCGGGAAACCAGATTTTTCCTGCACATACAATAACCTGCTGGCATATGGGAACCAATGTCATAGGGCGGGAGCACGTTCCAAGCATCCGCCGGAAAAGGAGCAGCTTATGAAAAATCGCAAACGGATCATCTCCATTCTTGCGGGGATTATGGCGGCGGTCATGGTGTTGACCCTGGTGTTCAGCCTGCTTCCCGTTACCGCAAGGGCCTCTTCCAGCGACATCCGGAACCAGATCAACGCCCTGAAGAAGGAAAAAGAAGAGATCGGGAAGATGATCGAGGAAGTCAAGTCGCAGTATGAGGAAAACGAAAATGAAATCGCGGACATCATTGCGAAGAAGAATGTGATTGACCAGGAGATTCAGCTCCTGAACACCCAGGTCATGAACATCAATGAACAGATTTCCTCCTACAATATGCTCATTGCAGACAAGCAGGACGAGCTGGACAACGCGGAAGACTGGTATTTGCAGCTGAACGAGGAAAACAAGGTCCGCATCCGGGCGATGGAGGAGGAAGGCCAGCTTTCCTACTGGGAGGTGCTCTTCAAGGCCAACAGCTTCTCTGATCTTCTGGACCGGCTGAATATGGTGGAGGAAATTGCTGCTGCCGACGAAAGGCACCTGAAAGAAATGGGCGAGGCCGCAGCGGCGGTGGAGCAGGCCCAGGCGGAGCTGGAAGGAGAGAAGGCGGACCTGGAGGCCACTAAGGAAGAGCTGAATGCCACCCAGGCCGAAATGGATGACAAACGGGCGCAGGCCGATGATCTGATCCAGGAGCTGCTGCTGAAGGCCGACGATTTGACGGCCCTGCAGGAAGAATTCGAAAAACAGGACGCGGAATTTGTCAAGCAGATCAGCGCCATGGAGGTTGCCTATACCGCCGCGAAGCAGGCGGAGTGGGAGGCCTATGTGGCGTCTACCGGAGGAGCCCAAGGAAGCAGCGGCGGCAGCGTCAGCGGCGGTAAGGTCATGGGAGAGAACGGATGGATGTGGCCCACTTCTACCCACGCCATTTCCAGCCCCTATGGCAATCGGGAAGCGCCCAACAGCATGGCGTCCACCAATCACCAGGGCATTGACATTGACGGTAAGACCGGCGACGCGGTATGGGCCGCCCGGCCAGGAATCGTCACCACGGGCTACAGCAATGCGGCGGGGAACTACATCAAGATCGACCATGGGGATGGGTTCTCCTCCATTTACATGCATCTGGATTCTATCAGCGTGCCTTCCGGTACCATTGTGGGGGCGGGGCAGAACATTGGCATTATGGGCTCCAGCGGAAACGCCACCGGCGATCATCTCCACTTTGGCATCTCCTACCAGGGCGTTCCTGTGAATCCCAACGCCTACGTCTCATAAAGCGGCATAAGCACATTTTGGATTCCCACAGCCCCTTTCCGGCTGTGGGAATCCTTGCAGCACCGGAGTGAAAGAAAGGTTTCCGGGGAATCCTGTATCGTAAAGGAATGTGGTGAGAAAATGCAAAAGAAGATCATGCTGATGTGCTCATATATCCTGGTTGCGGCGCTGGCGAGCTGGATCACCCTGGGGCTGACCATGAACCAGAAGCACGTTTCCAAGCTGGAGCAATTGGAGAGCCTGATTGAAGACCGGTTCATTGGAGAAACGGATTCGGAGGCACTGGAGGATGCCGCGTCCGCCGCAATGGTAAGCGCCACCGGGGATCGATGGAGCTACTATATTCCCGCTGGAAAATTGGAAAACTATGTGGAGCAGATGACCAACGCCTATGTGGGCGTGGGCATCACCATCCAGGCGCAGGAGGATGATTCGGGTTTTCTGATCCTGTCTGTGACCTCCGGAGGACCAGCGGAGGAAGCGGGCATCCTTGCGGGCGATCTGCTGATCCGGGTGGAAGATCAGGACGTCCGGGGCATGGACACGAAAGAAGTTGGAAATTTGGTACGGGGAGACCAGGGTACCGCCGTTACCATGACGGTACTGCGCAGCGGGGAGTCGATGACGCTCCCTGTGGAGCGGAGAAAAGTGGAGACGGTGGTTGCCAGAGGCGAAATGCTGGATAAAACCACCGGACTTGTGACCATCGAAAATTTCGATGAGCGCTGTGCTGAGGAGACCATAGCTGCCATTGAAACCCTGCTGGAGCGAGGGGCACAGAAGCTGATTTTTGACGTCCGGAACAACCCTGGCGGCTATGCGGATGAACTTGTGAAGGTGCTGGACTACCTGCTGCCGGAGGGGGAGGTGTTCCACACCGTGGATTACAGTGGAAAGGAGCATATCGACTATTCAGACGCCGATTGCCTGGATGTGCCCATGGCAGTGCTGGTGAACGGGAACAGCTATTCCGCGGCGGAGTTCTTTGCCGCAGCTCTGCAGGAAAATGAAGCCGCCATTGTGGTAGGGGAGAAGACCGTAGGCAAGGGATATTTTCAAACCACCTTCCCCTTAAACGACGGCTCTGCCGTATCGTTGTCCATTGGCAAATACTATACGCCCAAGGGAGAAAACCTGGCGGGGGTAGGTGTGACACCGGATAAGGTGGTTACAGTGGATGAAGAAACAGCAGCGGCAATCTATTATAATGCTTTGACGCCGGAAGAGGACCCTCAGATCCAGGCGGCACTGAAGGAACTGAAATAAGGAAAATCCTCCTGACGGGGCTTACTGCCCGCGTCAGGGGGATTTCCTTTCGGAAGGCAGAACTTGGTTATAGTCAAAATGACCTGTCCGCAGCTTGCGGGCAAATGTTTTTTGTGGAAAAGCATATTTTTCTCCGGAATGGTTGACAATTGAAAATTTGAGAATTATACTATATCCGCTTTGAATTTCTGGAGATCCATGGGAGGAAAAAAAGTACATGGTAATCAAATGGGATGTGACGATCCCGAAGCTGTCCGGCGATACGCCCCGCCGGGCCTATGTCTGTCTGCCGGAGGGGTATGACGAAAACCCGGACAAGCGTTACCCGGTGATGTATATGTTTGATGGGCACAATGTTTTCTTCGACGAGGACGCCACCTTCGGCAAGTCCTGGGGTATGGATAAGTTTATGCGGGAAAGCGGGAAACAGCTGATCATCGCGGCGGTGGAATGTAACCACCAGGGAAACCGCCGACTGGTGGAATATTCCCCCCTGACCTATGAAAACTCGGAGCATGGCAAGATCAAGGGTAAGGGCGCAGCCATGATGAACTGGATGGTGAATGTGTTCAAACCTTATGTGGATGCCAACTACCGCACCCTGCCGGACCGGAAAAACACCATTCTTGCCGGTTCCTCCATGGGCGGCCTCATCGCCCTGTATGGGGTGACAACCTATAATCACATTTTCCAGCGGGGGGCTTGCCTGTCTCCCAGCCTCTGGGTGGCGCCCGGTAAGGTGCTGGAAATGGTTGCCCGGGCGCACATCCGCCGGGACACCACCATCTACATGGATTACGGCGAAAACGAGATGTTCAACCATGCCGCCTCTGCCGAGGCGATCATCTCTACTGCCCACCTGCTGCTGACCAAGCGGGTGAATCTGGCCCTGCGGATCGTCCCCGGCGGCACCCACTCGGAAGCCTCCTGGGAAAAGCAGATTCCCGTATTTATGGAATGCCTGGGGCTGTAACAGCCCTTTATAATAGGAGAGAGATATGGAAATACGTTATGAAAAGCATTGGAGCGGCTATTTAAACCGGGAAATGGAGTTCAAAATCTACGGCTCCTGGGGAAAGCCCGTCCTGTTTATTCCCTGCCAGGGCGGTCGGTTCTGGGACTTCGAGTCCTTCCGCATGATCGATTACTGGGCCCCCTGGATTGAAAGCGGCAAGTGTATGGTCTTCTCCTGCGACACCATTGACAATGAGTCCTGGGCAGCCCAGGGGGCGGACAACCGCTGGCGCATCGAGAACCACGAGAAGTGGATGAACTACATTGTGAATGAACTGGTGCCCGCCATCCGGCACATCGCCGGTATGGCAAACGGTCACGATCAGGGGATCATGACCTTCGGCGCTTCCATGGGCGCCATGCACGCCGCCAACCTCTACTACCGCCGCCCGGACCTGTTTGACAGCTGCTTTGCCATCTCCGGATTGTATGACAATAAGCTCTTCTTCGGGGACTACTGCGACGAGCTGGTTTACAACAACTGCCCCTGCCTGTACCTGCAGAATATGCCGGAGGGCCACTACTATCGGGATTATTACAATAGTCAGAAGTCCCTCATCGTCTGCGGCCAGGGAGCCTGGGAGGAGCCGCTGCTGGAATCCACCCGATGGCTGGACACGGTGTGCTGCCAGAAGGGAATCCACACCCGGTTTGAATACTGGGGCTATGACGTGGATCACGACTGGCCCTGGTGGTATCGGATGGTGGAAACTTACCTGCCCTGGTTCTTAGGGAACCCCTGAATTCAGGCTTTTGAAAAGAGGAAAAGAACATGAAAAACTTTATTTTTATCTCCCCCAACTTTCCCATGACCTACTGGAAATTCTGTCGGGAACTGAAGAATAACGGAATGCGGGTCCTGGGCATCGGCGACTGCCCCTATGACGGCCTGCTTCAGGAACTGCGGGACTCCCTCCATGAATACTATAAGGTTTCCAGCCTGGAGAATAACGACGAGGTTTTCAAGGCCGTGGCCTATTTTACCTTCAAATATGGCAAAATCGACTGGCTGGAGTCCAACAATGAGTATTGGCTCATGCGGGATGCCTGGCTGCGGACGGAATTCAATATCACCACCGGCCCCAAGCTTCATGAGATGGACCGAATCAAGTTTAAGTCCGTTATGAAGGAGTACTACGCCAAGGCCGGTATTCCCACTGCCCGGTACCACCTGGTGGAGGGATTGGAGGATGCGTTGGAGTTTGCGAACATCGTGGGCTACCCTGTAGTGGTCAAGCCTGACAACGGCGTGGGGGCCAACAACACCTACAAGCTGCTCTCCGACGAGGATGTCCGCTGGTTTATGGCCACGAAGGACAGCGCCGTCTATATCATGGAAGAATATGTCAACGGCTATGTTCAGACCTTCGACGGCATTGTGGATTCCAAGGGGCAGATGCTCTTTGAATCCGGCAACATTACGCCTTTGTCTCTGATGGACATTGTGAACGAGGGAGGCGACTCCGTCTACTATCTGGTGAAGGAGCTGCCGGAGAAGATTCGCCAGGCGGGCCTTGCCACGGTGGAAGCCTTCGGCGTCAAATCCCGGTTTATCCATCTGGAGTTCTTTGTGCTGAACGAGGACCAGGAGGGCCTGGGCAGGAAGGGTGATGTCATCGGTCTGGAAGTCAACATGCGCCCCGCCGGCGGCTACACCCCGGATATGTACAACTACTCCCAGGAGACGGATGTGTATAAGATCTGGGCGGATATGGTGGCCTTTGACTGCAACACCAAGGGCACCGGCAATCACCACTTCTGCGCCTTCTATGGCCGCCGGGACGGCCGTCGGTACAAGCTGGACGACTACGAGATCATGATGAAGTACGGCGACAAAATGGTCATGCATGGCCGGATCCCGGACGCCCTCTCCAGCGCCATGGCAAACCAGATGTACGTTGCCAATTTTGACACGGAAGAGGAAATGATGGCGTATTACGACGACCTGTCCGCAACCTTCGAAAATGAATAACAAACTGGGGCACCTGTTACCAGGTGCCCCAAAAGTTTAACCGCTGCGGTTTTCCCGCAGCGGCTTTTCTTATACTAATACCCAATAAAACTCTTAAGTTTTATTGGGTGGGCATCGTCTAGCGACGCTGCCGTTTTCATGATTTTCGGGAAAGAAAATCATGAAAACCCGTCTCATTATGATCTTCATATAAAAACTTCAATTCTATGAATTAAAGTTTTTTATTGAATATCAGTATTATTCATGCTCGCACTTACAGTGGCAGCCCTTTTCGTCGCAATTCTTGGGAGAAAACTGCTGAGCGGGGAAGGGAATCCGGCTGAACATTTCGCAGGGATCTTCGGCACAGCCGGGGTTTTCGCAGCAGGTCTTCTCCGGGATGCTGTATTCCAGCACCGGGATCACCAGCTGGGCGTCCCGCTCCAGCCGGACGATGGAGAACTGGCCCAGGGTGACGTACAGCCGCTTTTGGCCGCAGGACATGGCAAGCTCCTCATCAAATAGGCCGCGGATGGCCTCCGGCACCTGGGCGGCGGCGTCACTCTGGCAGTCGCAGGAATCCTTTACCTTGCTGGAGAGAACCATGGGTTCCAGCACCTCCACTACGGCGGTGGGACGGTTGGCATAGAGACGGGTCATGCCGTCGGGAGCGCCGATGCGGGTGTCACTGCGGAAGATATGTGCGTGACTGTCTTCCCCGCACAGCACCGCCCGCTTGCAGAAGACGGCCAGGCCGGAGAGGGTGGTGGGGCGGCAGCAGCCCTGCACCGCGTCCGCCAGAATCCGATAGTAGAAGGTCATGTCGATGGTGTAGTGATTTCGGTCGAAAGCCACCGGCTCCACTTCAATGCAGGTGGTCAGCAGCTCGGCGCAGCGCACCCGGACATTGGTAGAGGCATCCAAGATCTGCTGAGAGCAGTTTGTCAGATAGACCCGCAGGTCTTCGATGCAGTCCTTATCCCGACAGGAGTCGGTGATCTTCTGTGTGTGGATGGACATAGCCTGGCGCCGGTCCTCGTGGTCGCAGCCCAGGGTGTCCGTGCGTTGCTCGGACATAAATAGTACCTCCCGTGTTGGGGAAGCCCGGAATCCAGAAACGGCCGGGGGAAAACCTGGCCGTTTTTTTAGAGCTTCCCTGGAATAAGCAAAGACGCTTATAAGACAGTTTATGCCGCAGGTCCCGGGAAGTGCATAAAAGCCGTGAATAGAAAAGCGGTTGGACGATTCCGGCGCAGGAGATGGATTCCCGGGCTTCTCCAAAGCGAAAAGCCCGGGCGTGGTTTATCCGTATTGATATTTTTTTCGCTCCACAATCAGGAACAGGGCGGTAACGATTGCCGCCATCAGCTCAGCGGCTGTGATGGAAAGCCAGATGCCGTCGATTCCCCAGAGCAGCGGGAAGAGCAGCACGGTGCTTACCTGAAACAGGAAGGTCCGCAGGAAGGAAATCAGTGCGGAAACCAAACCGTTATTGAGGGCGGTGAAGAACGAGGAGCCGTATATGGCAATCCCGGAAAATAAAAAGGAAAAGGAGTAGATGAGAAAGCCCCGGGATGTCAGCTCGAAAAGGGCTGGGTCATAGCCTACGAAAATCCGGGAGAGCGGTCTGCCCAGCCCCTCCGCAAGAGCGAACATGGCAATGGAGAAGAAGCCGATGAGACAAAGACTTTTTTTCAGCAGGCTTTTCAGCTCCGGATGGTTTTGGGCGCCATAGTGAAAGCCGATGATGGGGGCTGTCCCGACGGAATAGCCGATAAAGACAGCCAGAAAGATCATATTCACATACATCAGGACACCGTATGCCGCCACACCGTCTTCCCCGGCGTATTGGATCAGCTGGGCATTGTAGAGCATACTGACAATGGACATGGAGATATTGGACACCAACTCTGAGGAACCGTTGAGGCAGGCCGCACCCAGGGCTTTCCCGTCATACTTCGTTCTGGTCAGCCGCAGAAGACTTGTGTTGGGACGGAAGAAGTAAATGAGCGGCGCAAACCCGCCTACGGCCTGACTGATCGCGGTTGCCGCCGCCGCGCCCACAAGCCCCCATCGGAAGACAGCCACAAAGAGCGCGTCCAGCACCATATTGGTCAGGCCGGCGGCAATGGTAAATATCAGCCCCAACTGAGGCTTTTCCGCCGTGACCAAAAAACTCTGGAATTCATATTGGAGCATATAGGCGGGCAGGGCGGTCAGAATAATGCGGCCATATAGGACGCATTGGTTAAGCATCGTTCCTTCCGCGCCCAGCCATGCGGCAATGGGCCGGATGAAGGCAATCCCCAGCAGGGAGAGGAGAACAGAGCAGAGTAACGTCACATAGATAAACAGAGAAAAAAGCTGCCTTGCCTTGTCAGGCTTCTTCTCTCCGAGAGTTTTCGCAATCAGGGCGCTGCCGCCGGTTCCGAACATAAAGCCCAGGGAGCCGAGAATCATGAGAAAGGGCATAATGAAGTTGACGGCGGCAAAGGGTGTTTTTCCAACATAATTGGAGACGAAAAACCCATCCACCACACCGTAGATCGATGTGAAAATCATCATTAGAATGGACGGAAGGGTAAACCGCATCAGCTTTTTGAAAGTAAAGTGATCAGATAATTGCAGTGCGTTCATGCTTTTACAGATAGCTCCTTAACTCCTTCCCTGAAGGAAATGAAATATCGCTGTGTCAAACTGAGATACAGCTCCCGCTCCTGCTTCGACCAGGAACCGAAAACAGCGTTTTCTATCTCAATCAGGTGAGAGACAGTATTGTCAGCCAGTTCCTTTCCCTGTGGGGTCAGGCAGACCTTTTTCCGCCTCCCGGCAAGGGACTCCAGCCGGACGATTCCTTCCGCCTCCAGCTTGCGCAGGGAGGAGTTGATGGTCTGCTTGCTGGTGCCGGACAGATGGCAAATCTGGCTGAGCAAGCATTGCTCTCCATGATTGCAGATGACATAGAGAATCCGCATGGCGCTGTCGGACAGGCCGAGCTTTTGACTGGCTTCATGGTAGGCCGCGTCAATTTCGCCGAGCAGGTAGTTGAATCTGCACATTTCCTCCATGATTTTTTCCATGGCAACCTCCCAGATTACTGTGATTTCACTGGAAAACTTCATCACGGACACGCTGCCCATTCCACTCCCCAATGCGCTCTGTAAAGGCAAGGGGCTGCTTCCGCCGGACCAGCTGTTCCGTAAATCGGCTGGAATAGGCGATGAAGATTGCGAAAATATAGGGCATCCCCAGATTGGTTTCCAGCAGAGAGTTTACAATCAGCGTCGTCAGCTTTTGCTCCACAGCGGCAAAGCCCGCACTGCGGATGCCGCCGATCAGCAGCCCCGATTCCCAGCCAAACTGAACCAGGATCCCGATGGCCAGCAGCCAGGGAATATTGACGCGTTTCCTGGGCTCTTTCTGCCAGAGGTTGTAAATCACCAGAGCCAGATAGCCGATAAACAGAATCAGCGCCATCCAGCCATGATAGGCGCCGGTGGTGCGCTGGATCACAATGGGGTTTTCGCTGGGGGCGAAGGTCCCAGCCAACAGCGGGCAGCAGAACCACCAGGACAGGATCAGAAGGGACCACTCGAATAAATGCCGGTCTTTGCTCAGCCACAGCCAGATCCAGGTAAAGTTGGTAAACCCATAGCTCATGGACATCCAAAAAAGAACCCAGAATAAGCTGTACCCCGCTGAAATCGAGCGGGAATGGGTGAGTAAGTGGAAAATACCATAATCCACCGCCATGTAGATGAATCCAAAAAGAATGCCGATCAGAACCGTCATGTACTTCTTTTTCCACAGCAGCAGACCCGCAAAAGCAAGCAGAAAAAGAATATCAAATCCAATATACCCCGGCGAAAACTGGCGGCGGGCGATTACCTCTGACATACGCTTCATTCTCCTTCTTTTTCTGTCCTGTTTGCGTAGAGAAGAAAAACAGTACGAAACCGGACTTAGGCATTATAGTACGAAATCGGACATTTGTCAAGGAGCCGGTTCCTATCCTGTTTGCATAAAAAGGCCGCAAGGTTCATTCCTTGCAGCCTGGATGTGGGGTCCTCTTTTTGGGTAAAGGAATTTTCTGAATCCAGCCGATGATCTGGCCGGAGAGGATTACCGTAAGCAATGAGTAGCCGATGCGGCGGAGCGGAATGTAGCTTAAGGAGAGAGCCAGCACCGTCAGGTCACTGATCAGGTAGATTTTTTCCACGCGCAATCCGGTAATGGCCCGGAGGCTCATGGCCAGGGCGTCATCGCCGGAGGTGGCGCCGCCGATGCGAACGACCAGTCCCGCGCCGATGCCGATGAACAGAGCGCCAACCAGGGCGGCGGTCAGGGGCAGATTCGCGATCTGGGGCCACAAGGGTGGGAACTGCTCACAGATGGCGTAGGATGCGGAGTAGCCCAGAGAGGCGACCACGGAATAGCCGATAAAGTCCTTGCCCAGGGTCTTCCAGCCCAGCAGATAACAGCCGCCGTTGAGCAGAAAGCTGGTAATGGCGGGGGAGAGATGCAGCCAGTGATCCAGCAGAAGAATCAGGCCGAAGATCCCGCCTTCCGTCACCCCGGACAGGGCGTGAATGTTGTACATACCGAAAGCCTGAAAGGCGGAGGCGAGAAAGGCGATGATGCAGTAAGTGGATTTTAACTTTGGCAGAGAAAAGGACATGTTGTTGTGTTTCTCCTTGTTGTTTCGGGGTATGATAACATGGAACAGAGGAAAAGTCAACCCCGGAGGTAGGAAACCCGGCGGCGCTGCTCCCGCCCAGGGGCTTCGGTGCCCTCTGTGCAACAGAGACCATACAAGTCGCCGCAGCGGTTTTCCAATGCCTGGTAAGGATGGTCCATGGGTGCTCCGGCGTTGACGAAGAAACGGTCCTCCCGGACGCTTCCCAGAAGGGCTCTGCCCCGGTCGCTGAAAGCCAGCACCCGGACATAGGGCAGGGGGGACTTCATTGCTTCGTCAGAAATGCCCAGGAAGGCGCACATTACCATCCGCTGGAGCCGGGTCCGGGTGTAACGCTTGGACTTTACAGCGGTGAAAATGTCCTCCAGGCTGTTTCCTTGGCGACTGGCGTGCATCAGCTTCCGCCAAAGACCCTCACTGCCATAGGGCAGGGACGCAAATTCTTCCTCGGACATGGTGCGCAGTTTTCCCAGAACCGCCCGTTCTCCTGCGGACAGGGTATGTTTGGCGGCACCGGTAAACAGAGGGACAGCGGGGGCAGGTACGGCAGCTTCCCAGGGCTCCCCGGCAAGAATCCGCTGGCGGATGGCGGTGGCGGAGGGAGCATCCACGTCCAGGGTGTCCGCGTGATAGCTTCCGGGACGGTGGATGGGGAAAATCTCCATAGACGCATTCTGCGTGAGCACTGCCTTGCAGTATTCCACGGCCAGAATGTCATTGGGCTGACGCAGCAGACCATCGTCCATGCCCATGGCTTGCAAAGCCTCCGCTCGGGCGGCGGGGAAGGAGATACCGGTGTCCAGAGCCTGACGAAGAAGCAGTGGGAACCGGTCGTCCAGCAGAGCCTGAGCCGTTTCTGTCAGCTGTTTTTTTTCACCGTTCTCCGTTCCAAAGCAGAGTGTGTCACAGAGCCGGGACAGCAGGTTAACACCCCCAGCGGCGAACCCCTCCGCCGAAGACAGGGCCGCCGTCACCGGCAGCTCCACCACCAGATCTGCCCCGCAGAGAGCGGCGGCTTCTGCCCGGATGCTTTTATCAAACAGGGCAGGTTCGCCCCGCTGGACGAAATTGCCGCTCATGGCGCAGACGATAGGCGTGTCCTCCCCCAATTCCCACCGGATGCGCTGAATTTGATGCAGGTGCCCCAGATGAAAGGGGTTATATTCGCAGACAATGCCAACAATCATGAAAAATCCCGCCTTTTCTCAAAAATATTTTGCCAGGGACTTGAGAAATTGGAAAAAATACACTATAATGTCTTTAGTTATGGCTATCATACCACAGATAGCGAAAAAAGAAAATCAATTTATTTAGGAGGCAACCCCAAAAATGAATGTTCTCATTATCAATGCTGGCTCTTCCAGCCTGAAGTATCAGCTCATGAATCCCGACACCGGCGACGTGTCCGCCAAAGGCCTGTGCGAGCGTATCTACATTGACGGCCGGCTGACCCACAATGCCCACGGCAAGAAGGTGGTCAAGGACATCCCCATGCCCACCCATTCCGAGGCCATCCAGGCAGTGCTGGCTATCCTGGTGGATCCCGTGGACGGTGTGATCAAGTCCACCGACGAGATCGACGCCGTTGGCCATCGCGTCCTGCATGGCGGCATGGAGTTCTTTGATTCCTGCATCATCAATGACGAAGTGATTGCCGCCATCGAGAAGTGCATTCCTCTCGGGCCCCTCCACAACCCCGCAAACCTGATGGGTATTCGGGCCTGCCAGGCGGTTATGCCCAAGACCCCCCAGGTTGCTGTTTTTGATACCGCTTTCCACATGACCATGCCCCCTGTGGCTTACCGCTACGCCATTCCCACCGAATACTACAAGAACGACTCCATCCGCCGCTATGGCTTCCACGGCACCTCCCATAAGTATGTGACCAAGCGTGCCATCGAACTGATGGGCCGCAAGGATATGAAGCTCATCAACTGCCACCTGGGCAACGGCTCCTCTCTGTCCGCTGTGAAGGACGGCAAGTGCCAGGACACCTCCATGGGTCTGACCCCTCTGGCCGGTGTACCCATGGGCACCCGCTCCGGCGACCTGGATCCCGCTGTTGTGCAGTTCGTGATGAATAAGTACAAGATGACTCCTGATGAAGCCCTGAATATGCTCAACAAGAAGTCCGGCGTGCTGGCCCTCAGCGAGGTTTCCTCCGACTTCCGTGACATTGAGGGCGAGGCTGAAAAGGGCAACGAGAACTGCGCTCTGGCTCTGAATAAGTTCGCCTACGAGGTCCGCAAGTATATCGGCTCCTACGCTGCCGCTCTGGGCGGTCTGGACTGCCTGGTGTTCACCGCTGGTGTGGGCGAGAACTCCGCCTCCATGCGGGCCCGGATCTGCGAGGGCCTCCAGTTCCTGGGCGTCAAGATCGACCCCGAGAAGAACAACGTCCGTGGTAAGGAAGCCATCATTTCCACCGACGATTCCAAAGTAACCGTCTGGGTCATTCCCACCAACGAGGAACTGATGATCGCTCAGGACACCGCCGAGCTGGTCAACGCCGCAAAGTAAATTTCAAAAGCAAGAGAGCCGCCGCGAACAAAGCGGCGGCTCCTTTTCACAAGGAGAAAGGAACGAACAATATGTCTTCAGTTGTAGAGCGCTTTTTGCGCTATGTCAGCTTTGACACCCAGTCCGATGAGGAATCGAATACCTTCCCCTCTACCGCAAAGCAGCTGGTTTTGGGGAAAGCCCTGGTGGAGGAAATGCGGGAGATGGGCATTGGGGATGCCCGGATGGATGAAAACGGCTATGTCTATGGCACGGTACCTGGCGACCCCAGCCTTCCCACCATCGGCCTCATTGCCCATATGGACACTGCCCCGGATGCTTCCGGCGCCAATATCCATGCGAAAATTGTGGAATACCAGGGCGGAGATGTGTGCCTGAACAAAGAGAAGGGCATCTTCCTCCGGGAGAGCGAATACGAGAGCCTCCAAAACCACCACGGCAAGCACCTGATCGTCACCGACGGCACCACCCTGCTGGGGGCCGATGACAAGGCCGGCGTGGCGGAGATCCTGGCGGCGGCGGAAATTCTCCTGAAAGGGGATCATCGCCACGCTACCCTGAAAATCGGCTTTACTCCCGACGAGGAAGTGGGCCAGGGGGCGGACCGGTTCGACGTGAAGGGCTTTGGGGCGGACTACGCCTACACCGCCGACGGTGGCACCCTGGGAGAGATCGAATATGAGAATTTCAACGCCGCCGGTGCCAAGGTGATTGTCCACGGCCTGAACATCCATCCCGGTTCTGCCAAGGATAAGATGGTAAATTCCATGCTCATCGCTATGGAGTATAACGCTCTGCTGCCAGTGAACCAGCGGCCGGAATACACGGAGGGTTACGAGGGCTTTATCCATCTGCTGGGAATCCGGGGCGAGGTGGAGAATACCCAGATGCAGTATATCGTCCGGGATCACGATATGGGCAGGTTTGAGGAAAAGAAGGCGGTCATGACTGCCGCCGCCGACTTCATCAACCGCAAGTACGGAGAGGGAACCCTGGAACTTCAGCTGAAGGACAGCTACTTCAATATGAGAAAGTGCATTGAGCCCTGTATGTATGTGGTGGAGCGGGCCAAGGCCGCCATGGAAAAGGTGGGTATGAAGCCGAAGGAAGTCCCCATCCGGGGCGGCACCGACGGCGCCCGCTTAAGCTACGAAGGGCTGCCCTGTCCCAACCTGTGTACCGGTGGCGAGAACTTCCACGGCAGATTCGAGTATATTCCCGTAGAGGATATGGAGAAGTGCGTGGAGATGCTGGTGGAGATTTTAACGGGGTTCTAAGGATCAGGCTTTCAAAAGAGAAGGTTCAGTTTCTTCAATGTAAGAAATTCCAATCGTGCATTAAAAAAGAGAAAGCCGTCAAGGATGAAAAGAAATCCTTGGCGGCTTTTCTGATTCAATTGTAATACGACAAACTGGAATGATCTATTTGGCATATATTTCTAAAAATGATGTAATTTTGCCATGTGTGTATTCGCCCTCAAATAAACCAAACTCTGGGTCATAATATTTATTATCATAAAACAGCGTCCAATGTGTATATCCCGCAAGTGTATGGACTGTCAAAATCGAATACGGATAGGGAACAGGTTTTTTCTTGGAAATCCGTATATTTTTTTCGGAGTGACCGATACCATAAAAATCAAGTATTTCTATCAGTTGACCGATACTTGTAGCTCCCTCTGTTTTCATATCTTGAATTACTTCTTCAATACTTTTCCCAGTAATCATGGCAATACACGCTTGTCCACATGTTGAAAAAGTAGGCTGCATAATCAATTCCATATATTTACCCTCCTTCAATTTCTATTTTCCGTTTTTCCAATATCTTCTGCAAGTCCCGACTTATTTGTTTCCTGTTTCCGCTCCACGGAGCGGATATTTTTTTCCGCCTTGAACCGGGGGGTCATCAGCTCGTGACCGCAGCCTAAGCACCGAAGCCGGAAGTCCGCTCCTGTGCGCAGCACAAGCCACCGTTTTTCCCCACAGGGATGGGCTTTCTTCATGGTTAAGATATCGCCAACCCGAATGTCCATAGTTACCTCCCTTTGATGGCGTCCCAGTATTGCTTGGCCGCCTGCTCCAGCTTGTTGGGGCCGTATTCATAATAGGTGGTGCCCACCAGCTCGTCCGGTAAATACTGCTGCTGTACCCAGTGATTGGGGAAGTCATGGGGATAGAGATAGCCCTGCTCCCGCTCCATAGTGTAGGAATCGGCGTGGACGTTTTGCAGATGCCGGGGGAAATCTCCAGTCTTCCCCTTGCGTACGTCACTGAGCGCCATGTCCAGGGCAATGTGGCCGGAGTTGCTCTTGGGGGAGGTGGCCATGAGCACGGCGGCGTCTCCCAGGGGAATCCGGGCCTCTGGCATTCCCAGCTTCAGTGCCATGTCCACGCAGGCGTTGACAATGGGGATAATTTGAGGATAGGCTAGGCCCACGTCCTCGGCGGCGATGACCATGAGACGGCGGCAGGCGGATTGCATCTGCCCTGCCTCCAGGAGCCTTGCCAGATAGTGACAGGCGGCATCCGGATCGGAGCCGCGGATGGACTTTTGCAGAGCGGACAGCAGGTCATAGTGGCTGTCTCCGTCCCGATCCGCCCGGAGGGCACTTTTCTGGGTGACAGCTTTGGCGTCCGCCAGGGTCAGGGGCAAACAGCCGTTTTCCGGCTGACCGGCGGAGAAGAGCACTTCCAGGGCATTCATGGCCTTACGGATATCCCCGCCGCAGGCGGAGGCGATGTACTCCAAAGCCCCTTCCTCCGGCTCCGCCGTCAGGGCAATCCGCTGCTCTAAAAAGGCAACCGCCCGCTTCACGGCCTGCAAAGCCGCCTCGGCGGAGATCTGCTTGAACTCAAACACCGTGGACCGGCTCAGGATGGCGTTGAATACATAGAAGTAGGGGTTTTCCGTGGTAGAGGCAATGAGGGTGATCTTCCCGTTTTCGATGTGCTCCAAAAGCGACTGCTGCTGCTTTTTATTGAAGGACTGAATTTCGTCCAGGTATAGCAGCACCCCGTTGGGGGTCATGAAGGTGTCCAGTTGGGAAACAATGTCCTTGATGTCTGACGTAGAGGCGGTGGTGGCGTTGAGCTGGTACAGGGTGCGGTTGGTCTGCTTGGCAATGATCTTGGCCACAGTGGTCTTGCCCGTACCGCTGGGACCATAGAAGACCATATTGGGAATGTTCCCGGAGTCGATCAGCCGCCGCAGGATGGCGTCTTTTCCTAAAATATGTTCCTGACCGTACACCTCGTCCAGAGTCTGGGGGCGAAGGAGGTCTGCTAAAGGCTGGTACATAGGCGGTTCCTCACTGTTTTCGTAACTGAAATGGTTGTTCAAACATATCCTCTTCGTTTCGCCTCCGCAATCAGCTTGGGCTGAATGAGAGGGTAGGTCCATTGCGCAGGTAAAGCATCGGTAATCAAAATCTTTTCAATTTCACTATGGATTTCTTCAAATGTGCGTATTTCAGCATAGTAGAGCATCCCAAAGTTTTCATCGTCCGCATTTTCATTGAATTTCGTTTTCCCTTTTACGGAATACGCGCAGACTGGTGTCAGCGTAAAGTCAACCGCGCCTGTTTCTTCGTTTAGTTCCCGTTTGGCAGTATCGAAAATCGCTTCATTTTCCTCTCTGTGTCCACCGGGGATTTCCCAGGTGGTGCGCTGTCTGTGCTTGCAAAAGACCCATTTTCCGTCCGTTTTGGAGAGAATCACCGCAAATTTCAGCAGGGGATCCTTTACAGCATCAAAAAAATGAACTTCGACCATAGGCATCTCCTCTATCATGGATTCATCGGTTCTAAGAATAAAACCTCTTTGCCCAGGGAACGGGCGTACTCGATTTCACGCTGTGTGGATTGCCCGATATATCCTCCTGCATTCATAACAAAAATAGCGTCGCTGATTTCAATTTTCCTTCGATGTAGGTTCCCCAACAGCCGGAGCTCTGACAGATTTAGCTGCCTGCTTTCATCAAAACAGACGCACGGAATGACAGCCCATTTTTCTTCCAATTCCAGCTTTCCGGCAATCGCTGCCATTTGGTTTTGAAATTTCATGCTCCCGCAGATTGTGACGATTTTGCACATTGGGCAGTCCCCCTAAAATTTCTGGAAATTTATTATAATGCGTACTGAATAACG
>DLAP01000013.1 GCA_002493965.1 Clostridiales bacterium UBA7044 | reverse complement strand
ACACGCTGGGCAGCGCCGATCAGCTTGCCGTTCAGCTCGGGGATGACCAGGCCGATGGCCTTGGCAGCGCCGGTGGAGTTGGGAACGATGTTCACAGCACCAGCACGGGAGCGGCGCAGGTCGCCCTTACGCTGGGGGCCGTCCAGGATCATCTGGTCGCCGGTGTAGGCGTGGATGGTGCACATAATGCCGGACTGGATCTTCCAGCCGTCGTTCAGAGCCTTCGCCATGGGAGCCAGGCAGTTGGTGGTGCAGGAAGCGGCGGAGATGATGTTGTCTTCCTTGGTCAGCACGTTGTGGTTGACGTTGTAGACGATGGTGGGCAGATCATTGCCGGCAGGAGCGGAAATGACGACCTTCTTGGCGCCGGCGTCGATGTGAGCCTGAGCCTTGGCCTTGGAAGTATAGAAGCCGGTGCACTCCAGGACAACGTCCACACCCAGCTCGCCCCAGGGCAGCTCGGCAGCGTTGGCCTTGGCGTAAATGGTGATCTTCTTGCCGTCGACAACGATGTTGTCCTCGCCAGCCTCAACCACATGGCCCTGAGCGGCGTAATTGCCCTGGGTGGAGTCGTACTTCAGCAGGTGAGCCAGCATCTTGGGAGAGGTCAGGTCGTTGATGGCGACGATCTCGAAGCCCTCAGCGCCGAACATCTGACGGAAAGCCAGACGGCCGATCCGGCCAAAACCATTGATAGCAACTTTAACAGACATGGTAATTCCTCCATTTTTCATTACCGCAAAAAGCGGCATATTCAACTGTTAGCATACGGTATTCGATAACCCCGTACGGATTTCATTATACTATAAGGATGGGGGCTTGTAAACTGTTAAAATTGTACAAAACCGATTATTTTCAAAAAAAATTCGGTGCATTTTGCTTATCTCGGGAAACCCGGCAGGGAAAGCCCTGCGTGGCACAGGCAGAGGGGCCGCCCAGTGCGCACACTGGGGGAGGACTCGAACACCGAGATTTTTGGGTCCAACGCTGCATGAAAGCAATAACAGCGTACCCTCTCAGTCACGGCTTACGCCGTGCCAGCTCTCCCAAAGGGAGAGCCAAGGGGGAGCGGAGAGGCCGCAAGCCTTACTTATTCACTCTTCACTTTTCACTCTTCACTAAAATCCTATCCCCCTCAGGGGGTTGTTGAAAGTGACCAAAAAGCCCTCTGGGAAGGCCGGGAAATCTGGGGGCAAATGGTAAAAACCTCCGATTGACTTTTGGAGGGCAAACGAGTAAAATAATATCGATACATTATGCTCGTTCATGCTGCGCACTTTACTGTTTGAGCACAATGAGAGCAACAAAAATAGGAGGATATCACTTTGAAGGATTGGGCATTCACTACCACCGTCGAGGAGATGGAAGCCGCCACAAATTCTCTGCTGGAAAACGCTCAGAAGGTTGGCGCCGACACCTGGCAGCAGCGTGTCAAGAACCAGACTCCTCACTGCGGCTTCGGCGAGAGCGGCACCTGCTGCCGGATCTGCTCCATGGGCCCCTGCCGCATCACCAAGAAATCTCCCCGGGGCATCTGCGGCTGCGATGTGCACGGCATCGTGGCCCGGAACTACCTGCGCTTCACCGCAGGCGGCACCGCTACCCACTCGGACCACGGCCGGGAGATCATGCACACCCTGTATGAGACCAGCCCCGACGGCTGTTACCAGGTTAAGGACCCGGAGAAGCTGATCCGCATCGCAAAAGAATGGGGTGTGGAGACCGAGGGCAAGGACATCTACGACCTGGCCCACGAAATGGCGGAAATCGGCCTGCTGGAGTACGGCAAGCCCTTTGGCACCCTGAAGTTCCTGGAGCGTGCCCCTGAGCACACCCAGAAGCTGTGGCATGACGCGGAGATCGCCCCCCGGGCCATCGACCGGGAAGTCTCCACCGATATGCACATGACCCATATGGGCTGCTCTTCCCTGGCGGAGGCTCTGATCCGGCAGTCCCTGCGGTCCGGCCTGTCCGACGGCTGGGGCGGCTCTATGATGGGCACCGAGTTCTCCGACGTTATGTTCGGCACCCCCAAGCCCGTGGACACCGAGGCCAACATCGGCGTTATGGAGAAGGACAACGTGAACATCGTGGTCCACGGCCACGACCCCTCCCTGTCCGAGATGATCGTGTACTACGCCAACGACCCCGAAATGATTGCCTACGCCAAGAGTATGGGCGCCAAGGGCATCACCATTTCCGGTGTGTGCTGCACCTCCAACGAGGTGGCTATGCGTCACGGCATCCCCATGGCCGGTAACTTCCTGAACCAGGAAAACGTGGTTCTCACCGGCGCCTGCGAGGCAATCGTTGTGGACGTCCAGTGCATTTTCCCCGCTCTGGGCCCCCTTTCTAAGTGCTTCCATACCAAGTTCATCACCACCTCCCCCATCGCCCGGATGCCCGACTCCGAGTTCTACCGCTTCACCGCCAAGAACGCCGGTGAGAACGCCAAGGCCATCGTGAAAATGGCTATCGAGAACTTCAAGAACCGGAAGCCCGAGCTGGTGAACATTCCCAACCTGAAGCAGAAGGCCCGGGTGGGCTACTCTGTGGAGGCCATCAAGAAGGTTCTGGACGGTGTCGCCAACTCCCAGGTGGACGAGTTTGGCACCACCAAGCCCCTGATCGAGTGTGTCCATTCCGGCGTGCTTCGCGGCGCTGTGGCTATGGTCGGCTGCAACAACCCCAAGGTTCGTCCCGACTCCGCCCACATTGCCCTCATGAAGAAGCTGCTGGAAAACGACATCATCCTGATCGTTTCCGGCTGCTCCGCCCAGGCTGCTGCCAAGGCAGGCCTCATGGATCCCGAGAAGGCCAAGGAATACTGCGGCGCCGGCCTGAAGCGGGTCTGCGAGCTGGCGGGCATTCCTCCTGTTCTGCATATGGGCTCCTGCGTGGATATCTCCCGTATGATGATCCTGGCCTCCGACATCGCCAAGGACTGGGGCATCAACATCTCCCAGGTTCCCGTGGTAGGCTGCGCCCCCGAATGGATGAGTGAGAAGGCCGTGTCCATCGGCAACTACGTGGTAGCCACTGGCATTGAGACCTTCCTGGGCGTGGATCCCTACACCAAGGGCTCCGAGGAAGTCACCGCACTGCTGCAGGGCGACCACGGCATCAACGACTGGGTGGAAGCCAAGTTCGTTGTGGACACCGACATCGACGCCCTGGGCGACAAGATGATCGCCTGCATCGAAGCCAAGCGTGACGCTCTGGGCATCTAAGGAACAAGGCGCTGATCCCTTTACTTAAACTTTAGCGAGGTCTTTTCGAAATGAAAGTAGCGATTACCGGCAAGGGCGGCGTGGGTAAAACCACCCTGTCCTCCACCCTGGCAAGGCTCTACGCCGACGAGGGACGCACCGTCCTGGCGGCGGATGTGGACCCGGATGCCAACCTTGGCTTGGCCCTGGGCCTGAGCCAGGAGGAAGTGGACGCCATCGTCCCCATTTCCAAAATGCGCACCCTGGTGGAAGAACGCACCGGCGCCAACGCCGCCAACAAGTTCTTTAAGCTGAATCCCTATGTGGCCGACATCCCCGACACCTTCTCTAAAGATATCAACGGTGTAAAGCTGCTGGTTATGGGAACGGTGGACCTGGGGGGCAGCGGCTGCGTCTGTCCCGAGCACGTGATGCTCAAAGCCATCCTGTCCGCCCTGACCTACCGGAAAAACGATGTGGTCATCATGGACATGGAGGCAGGCCTGGAGCATCTGGGACGGGGCACGGCGGCCAATATGGATCAGCTGATTGTGGTGGTGGAGCCCGGCGCACGGTCTGTCCAGACCTACCACAACGTCAAGCGCTTAGCGGCGGACCTGGGAATCCAGACCGTCCGGGTGGTGGCCAACAAGATCCGGGACCAGGGGGACGAGGACTTCATCCGCTCCGCCATTCCCGCCGAGGACTTCCTGGGCTTCATCCACTATAATTCCGACATCATGGAAGCCGACCGGCAGGGAAAATCGCCCTATGATTTCAGCCCCAGGGCCATTGAAGAGATCCGAGCCATTAAAGAAATTCTGGATCGTGATGAATGAATATTAGGAGGAAAAACCGTGACACTTTTTGATAGAGTATTTGGCGGTAACGACTACAATTACGCCCGTACCGTAGCCGCCATCGACAACGCCATCGCCACCTACGGCGAGAGCGAAGCAGTGTCCTTCCCCGACACCGCTTACAGCCTGCCCTGCTACTACGGCGTCACCGGCGTGAAGATCACCAACTTAGGTGAGATGAAGGCCGCCATGACCACCATCCAGGGCATGATGACCCGCAACAAGCGCCTCCAGGACGCCTTTGACAGCGGCATTGCTTCCGCTCTGTGCGCCGAGTTCCTGGAAGCCCTCAAGTACCTCCATGGCGCCACTCCCTACCAGGAGCCTGAAATGGGCCACCTGTCCGACGCCTTCGTCCGGAACCTGGGCGTGCCTCTGGTCACAGGCGATATCCCCGGTGTGGCCGTCATCATCGGCGGCGCGGAGGACCCCGCCCAGACCGTGGCCCTGGCCAAGTCCTACCAGGCTCAGGGCATTCTGGTGTCCCTGACCGGCGATTCCATCAAGCACTGCTACGACGCCGGCATGAAGCTGGGCGAAAACGTCCGCGTAGTGCCCCTGGGCTATGAGATGCAGTCCGTCATCCATGTGGTTTCCGTTGCCATCCGTGCCGCTCTAATCTTCGGCAACATCCAGCCCGGCGACTTCAAGTCCCTGGCGAAGTACACCATGGACCGTGTGAAGGCCTTTGTCAACGCCTACAAGCCCCTGTCTGACGAGATTGTCTCCTACGGCGCCGGCGCTATCTGTCTGGGCTTCCCCGTTATCTCCAACGAAACCGAAAACATGTTCCGGGTTCCCAAGTCCCTGATTCAGCAGCTGGACACCGAAAAGTGGAACGCCACCTCTCTGGAGGCCCGGGACATCAAGCTGAAAATCACCAACATCGACATTCCCGTGGCCTTCGCCACCGCCTTCGAAGGCGAAATCATCCGCCGGGGCGACATGCAGGTGGAAGTGGACGGCTCCCGGGTGGACTGCTTCGAGCTGGTCCAGACCAAGGAACCCGCCGAGGTGGAGGATCACAAGATCGAGGTCGTGGGACCCGAAATCGACGACATCCCCGTGGGCTCCAAGATTTCTCTCAGCTACACCGTGGAAGTGGCCGGCAAGGCCATGCAGCCCGACTTCGAGTCCGTCATGGAGCGGAAGATCCACTCCTGGATCAACTGCATCGAAGGTGTCATGCACACCGGTCAGCGTGACATGATCCGCATCCGGATCAGCAAGTCTGACTTTGAGGCGGGCTTCAAGTTCCGTCACCTGGGCGAGGTGCTGTACGCCAAGGTCAAGAGCGAGTTTGAGGCTGTTGTGGACAAGTGCCAGGTGAAGATCGTGGTGGATCCCGAGCAGAACAAGGAACTCCGTGCCGCCGCCAACCAGGTCTTTGACAAGCGTGACGACCGGCTGAAGGCCATGACCGACGAGTCCGTTGACGTGTACTACACCTGCATCATGTGCCAGGCCTTCTCTCCCAGCCACGTGTGTATCGTGACTCCCGAGCGTCTGGGCCTGTGCGGCGCCGTTTCCTGGCTGGACGCCAAGGCCACCAACGAGCTGGATCCCACCGGCCCCTGCCAGGTGGTTCCCAAGGAGCGCTGCATCGACGAGCATCTGGGCCGCTACGAGGACGTGGACGAGGCCGTTCAGAAGTACTCCCACGGCGCTCTGGAGCACGTGACCCTGTACTCCCTGTTCCAGGATCCCATGACGAGCTGCGGCTGCTTCGAATGCATCTGCGGCGTGGAGCCTGTTTCCATGGGCGTGGTCATCACCTGCCGGGAGCACGCCGGCATGACCCCTCTGGGTATGACCTTCTCCGAAATGGCCTCCATGACCGGCGGCGGCGTACAGACCCCCGGCTTCATGGGCCACGGCAAGCACTTCATCGCTTCCAAGAAGTTCATCGCGGCGGAAGGCGGCCCCGGCCGGATTGTCTGGCTGCCCAAGATGCTGAAGGATCAGATGCGGGAGCGTCTGGATGCCACCGCAAAGGAAATGTACGGCATCGATAACTTCACCGACATGATTGCCGATGAGACCATCTGCACCGAGGATCCCGAGGAACTGCTGAACTACCTCAGCGAGGTGGGTCATCCCGTCCTCAGCATGGAGCCCTTCGATATGTAATTCCATAAAAACAACCTGGGCAGCTCCGAAAGGGGCTGCCCAGGTTTGCTTTGATTGGTTGGATCGTATCATAGAATCTCTCCTGCCAGATAGCATTCTTTCAGATAGTCTCTGGGCTGGTAGAATAGATCTGTATTATAGTCAGAAAGCCGTTCATCCATCCAGGAAGTGTACACCTCTCCCAGGGAAACCAGAATGTCTTCCCCTGCCACGTCTTCGATCAGCCGTTCATAGACTTCCCCGATTGTCCAATAGTCTGGAGCCTCGTATTTACAGGCGGCCACGTTGTCGAAGTCGCCTTCCGGAATATTACAGATGGCAATCCATTCATCCGCGACTTTTGCAATCGGCTCACAGTGGAGAACATCGGCGTATTCGTAAATCCGCCTGATGGCGTCCCCCAGCAGGGAAACCACAGTGCGGCGCTTCTGCTTGGTTTCACGGCCAATGTATTCAATCAGACTGCATGTAAAAAAAAGTGCGCTGTTATTCTTCATTGGAAACCTCATACCCTTTCCGGAATTGCAGCGTTGCCAAGGCTCTCGCGGTATGGAAGCTGATCTGATGGGTGGGATGCTTGAATTTTGCCAGTTCCCAAAACGCGGTCCGGGTGATCTTTCCGTCTACATAGTTCTGGATATAGTTGAAAATCGTGTCGTTTGCCATAGGGCCTTCCACGATATCGTAGTCATGGGACTGGCCACAGCGGCAGGCCGTGATGAAATCCAGCCATTGCTCGGTCATACCGTCAAATTTTTTCACGTTCAGATCAGTGGAAGGGGTATACAGGTATTCATTAATGAATCCCTTCCCCGTATACCGGACGGCCCAGCGTTTCGCCTGCTCCGGGAGCAGCGTACAGTAAAAGCCAAAATAAAAATCCTTATGATACTTTGCTGTTCGTATTTCCGGAAATTCTACAATGGATTTGCTGCCATGATAAAGGATGGTTTCGCCCATAGCCGTACCTTCTTCCTGATAAGAGAATGTTTTCATTTATTATCTCCGAAAAAGGGAGTGAAGTCAACCTCTCAGAAAGAAAAAAACGGAACCAAAAAAACAAAGCACCGAGGGATAGAGATATGCCAGACCATCTTCATTGTTCGGAAGCACTCCTCAACGGCGTCGGGGAGTGCTTCATAAGTTTTTTAATTGCGAATCCGGTTCTCCATATGCCCCGACTGAATCACCGGCATCTTGGGATCCGCCGCTTCCCAGGGGATGGGCTTCCGCTCTCCCTCATTTTCCTTTTCCTGCATGGATTATCACCTCTGCCGTTAGTATGCGCCTCCGGGGAAAAAGTACCCATGGAAAAATTCGTAAACTTTTTTGAAGTCCCTTGCATCTTTTTCATGGTTGTGATAGTATATTGTGTAGCTTGCTACATTTCTTTTTTAAAGAAGGTGACGCCATGCGGGAAAGACACTATGGACCAAAGCTGCGAATGCTTTTTTCCATGATCGACCAGCAGATCAGCACCTCTTTGGAGGACATGGACCTGACCTGTTCCCAGGGGCATGTGATCGGCTTCGTGATCCACCAGCAGGAGATGCCCTGCCCCAAGGACGTGGAGGAGGCCTTTGGCCTGAGCCATCCCACGGTGTCGGGGCTTCTGTCCCGGCTGGAAAAAAAGGGCTTTCTGGAGTTGATCCCCGACGCCCGTGACCGCCGCTGCAAACGCATCCGGGTGCTGCCCAAAGGCAGACAATGCATGGATCGGCTCCATGACGCCATCCGGGCGGCGGAGGAAACCCTGGTATCGGACTTCACCCCGGAGGAGCGGGAACAGTTTTTCCTGCTTCTGAACCGGGCCATCCGCAACCTGGGCGGCAGCGTCCCGACGGAATTTCTAAAGGAGGAAGATACGAAATGATACGAAAACTTGCCCGGTCCATCCGGGAATATAAGTGGACCGCACTGCTCAGCCCCATCTGTATGATCGGCGAGGTCTACATGGAGGTCCAGATTCCCCTGGTGCTGGCCAAGATTGTGGATCTGGGCGTCACCGCGGGCGATATGGGGGCGGTGCTCAAATACGGCCTGATCCTGGTGCTGTACGCGTTTATTTCCCTGGGCTTCGGCGTGGCCTCGGCCTTTGCGGGCACCTACGCCGCCACCGGCTTTGCCCGGAATCTGCGCCACGATATGTTCTATCGGGTCCAGACCTTTGACTTTTCTAACATCGACAAATTCTCCACCGCCAGCATCGTCACCCGGCTGACCTCCGACGTGGCCAACATCCAGATGGCCTTCCAGATGATGATTCGTATGGCCATCCGCTGCCCCATGATGCTGATTCTGGCAACCACCAACGCCTATTCCATCAGCCCCCGGCTGTGCCTGACCTACTGCATCGCACTGCCTCTGCTGGCCGTAGGTCTGTTCGTACTGATCCGGCTGGTGTTCCCCATCTTCGACCGGGTGTTCAAGACCTATGACCGGCTAAACAACGTGGTCCAGGAGAACGTCCACGGCATCCGGGTGGTGAAGTCCTTCGTCCGGGAGGACCGGGAGACGGAGAAGTTCACCTCCGTGTCCGGGGACATTTACCGCGACTTCGTCCGGGCCGAGCGGATCATGTCCCTCAATAGCCCCCTGATGCAGCTTGCGGTGTATAGCTGCATCCTGGTCATTTCCTATCTAGGCGCAACCATGGTCATTCAGTCCGGCAACAACCTGGCCCAGGGCCTGACCACCGGCCAGCTCACCTCCATGTTCACCTACACCGGCCAGATTCTCAACAGCCTGATGATGGTCTCCATGGTCATCGTCATGCTGACCATGAGCCGGGCGCCCATGCGCCGGACTGCGGAAATTCTCATGGAAACCCCGGACCTGGCGGAGCCCAATAACCCGGTGATGGAAGTGAAGGACGGGTCCATCGACTTTGAGAACGTGTCCTTTCGGTACTCCGCCAAGGCCAACCGGAACGCCCTGGAGAGCATCGACCTGCATGTCGCCCCGGGCATGACCGTAGGCATCCTGGGCGGCACCGGCTCCAGCAAGTCCACCCTGGTTCAGCTGATCCCCAGACTTTACGACGCTACCACCGGCACCGTCCGGGTAGGCGGCGTGGACGTCCGGGACTATGACATTGAAACCCTCCGGGACGCCGTTTCCATGGTGCTGCAAAAGAACGTGCTGTTCTCCGGCACCATCAAGGATAACCTCCGCTGGGGCAACCCCCATGCCACCGACGAGGAAATGCGCCATGCCTGCATGCTCGCCTGCGCCGACGACTTTGTTCAGTCCTTCCCCGACGGCTACGACACCCACATCGAGCAGGGGGGCACCAACGTCTCCGGCGGCCAGAAGCAGCGGCTGTGCATTGCCCGTGCCCTGCTGAAAAAGCCCAAGATCTTGATTTTGGACGATTCCACCTCCGCCGTGGACACCCACACCGACGCCATGATCCGCAAGGCCTTCCGGGAGGAGATTCCGGACACCACCAAGCTGATCATCGCCCAGCGGGTTTCTTCCATTGAGGACGCGGACCTGATTCTCGTGATGGACGGCGGCAAGATTGCCGCCAGCGGCACCCACGAGCAGCTTATGAAAACCTCGGATATCTATCGGGAAGTCTATGAATCCCAGACGAAAGGAGGGGAAGACTGATGCCTCCCGTAAAAATGCGGGGTGACGGCCGGAAGGCCAAGAACCCCAAGAAAACCATTACCCGGCTGCTCCAGTATATGGCAAAGTATAAGCTGACCATGCTGGTGGTCGTGATCTGCATTCTCTTCTCTGCCATCGCCATGACGGTCAGCTCCTCCTCCCTGGGCACCCTGGTGGACGACTATATCACCCCCATGCTGGCACAGGGAGACCCGGACTACGGCCCGCTGCTTACGTTTCTGGGCAGGCTGGCCTGCATCTACCTGGTGGGGATGCTCTCCTCCTTCCTCTATAGCTTCCTGATGGCGAAGGTGGGCCAGGGGACCCAGAAGACCATCCGGGATCAGATGTTCACCCATATGCAGACCCTGCCCATCCGCTACTTTGACACCCATCCCGCCGGCGACATCATGAGCCGGTACACCAGCGACATCGACACCCTGCGGCAGATGCTTTCCCAGTCCATTCCCCAGTCTATTTCCGCCATCATCACCCTGATTGTGGTGTTCATCGCCCTGCTGACCACTTCACCCATCCTCACCTGCGTGCTGCTGGTGACGGTGTCGGGCATCGTCTTCGTCACCAAGACCGTGGCGGGCAAGTCCGCCAAGTTCTTCATCGGCCAGCAGAAGGCTCTGGGCGCGGTCAACGGTTATGTGGAGGAAATGATAAACGGTCAAAGGGTTGTCAAGGTCTTCTGCCACGAGGAGATTTCCAAGAAGGAATTTGACGAACTGAACGAAACCCTGCGCAGCAATGCTTCCCGGGCCGCCGCCTTCGCCAACATGATGGGCCCGGTGAACAACAATCTGGGCTATCTTCAATACGCCATTCTCGCCATTGCAGGCGGCATTCTCGCAATCTACTCTCAGGGCAGGCTCCTGACCCTGGGCAAGCTGATTGCTTTCCTCACCCTGTCCCGGTCCTTTAATCAGCCCATCTCCCAGATCAGCAACCAGATCAACTCCATTGTCATGGCCCTGGCCGGCGCGGAGCGGATCTTCGACCTGATGGATGAGCCCTCCGAAGAGGACCATGGCTATGTCACCCTGGTCAACGCGAAAATCGGGGAAGACGGCGCCATCACCGAGTGCGCGGAGCGCACCGGCCACTGGGCCTGGAAGCATCCTCACCAGGCGGACGGCACCGTCACCTACAAGGAGCTGAAAGGCGACATCACCATGTACGACGTGGACTTCGGCTATGTGCCGGAGAAGACGGTGCTTCATGACGTGACTCTGTATGCCAATCCCGGCCAGAAGATCGCCTTCGTAGGGGCCACCGGCGCGGGCAAGACCACCATTACGAACCTCATTAACCGGTTCTACGACATCGCCGACGGCAAGATCCGCTACGATGACATCAACATCAACAAGATCCGGAAAACGGACCTGCGCCGCTCCCTGGGGGTGGTGCTTCAGGACACCAACCTGTTCACCGGTACGGTGATGGACAACATTCGCTATGGCCGTCTGGACGCCACCGACGAAGAGTGCATCCAGGCCGCGAAGCTGGCGAACGCTCATGACTTCATCACCCGGCTGCCAGAGGGGTACAACACCCTGCTCACCGGCAACGGCGCAAACCTGTCCCAGGGCCAGCGGCAGCTGATTGCCATTGCCCGGGCAGCGGTGGCGGATCCTCCCGTCATGATTCTGGACGAGGCCACCTCCTCCATCGACACCCGGACGGAAAAGCTGGTTCAGGACGGCATGGACGCTCTGATGAAGGGAAGAACGGTGTTCGTCATTGCCCACCGGCTCAGTACGGTACGCAACTCCGACTGCATCATGGTGTTGGACCAGGGCCGGATCATCGAGCGGGGTACCCACGACAGTCTGATTGCCGAGAGGGGCACCTATTATCAGCTCTACACGGGGGCCTTCGAACTGGAATAACGTAAAAAAGCAGGCACCCTGGAAATTTCCAGGGTGCCTCAGCATGTCAAAAAAGGCTCAAAATCAAG
>DLAP01000011.1 GCA_002493965.1 Clostridiales bacterium UBA7044 | reverse complement strand
AGCCAGGTGTTCCTCTTATTCCGGGGGATTGCCACACCATGCTGCTGCATGGTTCGCAATGACAGCTTGATTTTTTGGCTTTTTTGACACGCTGAATTTCTCCGGCTTACGCCGGAGAAAATTTTTTTGCTTTCCCTATTGACAAAAATGTATGATTGTGCTATTGTATTAATGCACTAATACAGTGACACAAATAAGGAGGCGCCTATGAACTGGAAACTGACCGGGGACAGTCCGGTCTACCAACAAATCATGGCGGCGATACGGGGAGCGATCCTGAAAGGAGAGCTGCCGCCCGGAGGGAAGGTTCCCTCTGTCCGTGACTTGGCAGCCCAGGCCCAGGTCAACCCCAACACCATGCAGCGGGCCCTGACGGAACTGGAGCGGGAAGGGCTATTAATCAGCGGCGGCACGTCCGGCCGTACCGTCACCCAGGAGGAAGAAATTTTGAAAGCAATGCGAGAGGAAACCCTGCAGGCTCTGGCAAAGGAGTTTGCGGAAAAGTGCATGGTCTTCGGCGTTACCCCCACCGAGGCCGCCCAGCTGCTGCTGGCACTGGACGAAAAGAAGGAGGAATGAAGAAAGTGGAACAAAACGTCTTAAAAGCCACGAACCTGAGTAAGCGCTACAGCGGCACATTGGCGCTGGACAGTCTGAATCTGGAACTGCCCCAGGGCAAGATCATCGGCCTGCTGGGCCCCAACGGCAGCGGCAAGACCACGTTTATTAAATTGGCAGCGGGTCTGCTGACACCGACAGATGGAGCAATCACTATCTGCGGGGAACCCATTGGCCCCAAGAGTAAGGCTCTGGTGTCCTATCTGCCTGACCGCACCTATTTCTCGAAACAGATGCAGGTAGGGATGCTGATGGATTTCTTCGGGGAATTTTATGCCGACTTTGACCGCTCCCGGGCGGAAGGAATGCTGAAAGCCCTGGGCATCGACGAGGGCGCCCGGTTCCGCACCCTGTCCAAAGGCACCCAGGAGAAGGTGCAGCTGGTGCTGGTCATGTCCCGGCGGGCGAAGCTGTATCTGCTGGATGAGCCCATCGGCGGTGTGGATCCGGCGGCCCGGGACTACATTCTCAATACCATTATCCAAAACTATGACCCCAGCGCCACGGTGCTGATTTCCACCCATCTGATCTCCGACGTGGAGCGGGTGCTGGATGAATACCTGTTCCTGTATCAGGGGAAGATCATCCAGAAGGGCAGCGCCGATCAGGTGCGGGAGGAGACTGGAAAGTCTCTGGATGAACTATTCCGGGAGGTGTTCAGATGTTTGCCAAACTGATGAAATATGATTTTCGGGCCACTTGGGGACTGCTTGGTGTGCTGAGCATCATTGCCCTGGGAGCGGGAGCTGCAGGCAGTGTAGTGACACGGCTGCTGGAGACGGATGTGGATGGCTTCCTGCTGGCCATGCTAATCATTTCTCTGATTGCTGTGATCTTCTACCTGGTGGGCTACAGCTTGGCAGCCATGTTCATTCTGCTGGGCAGATTCTACAAGAGCCGCTTTACGGACGAAGGGTATATGACCTTCACCCTGCCGGTAACTACCCATCAGATTCTGCTGTCCAGCTTCTTAAACTGCGCGCTGGGAATGCTGGTGAGCATCCTGGTTACGATCGTGGCCTTTGGCATTATGGTGTTCTTTGGTGCAGTGGAGCTGGACGGCCAGCGGTGGGAAGTTGTGAAGCTCTGCTTCGATTATCTTCCCAGGTTCCTGAAAGAGGTAGGCGTAGGAAATACTTTGGTGTTCCTGCTGATCCTCCTGACTGGCTTTGCCAGCGAGGTAACGACCATTATGCTGGCCATTACCTTGGGCTCCATCATTGCCAAGAAGCACAAGCTTCTGATAGGGGTGGTGGCCTACTACGGCATCCATATTGGAATTACCGTTGCTGGCGCGGGAATCCTGTCCTCCTCGGTGTTTAACCAGATGATGGATCAGGCAGGCTTCCAGAGATTTGGGGGAGTGACCATTGCTGGGTATGCGGTGCTGAGCCTTGTGTGCTACTTCGTCATGTACTATCTTACCAGCCGAAAGCTGAATTTGAATTAAAGGAACTGCATAACAGCAGCAAGTCCCCGGCGGGTTCCCGCCGGGGACGTTTGCGTATTACGGCTCCATAATAAACCGCCAAAGCCGGTCCTGATCTTCTTGGCTGGCGTAGCCGATGCCCACCCGCTTATCCAGCCGGATATCACAGGAATAGCCATCGTCCTCTACCCAAAGTTCGCCGTCTATGGCGCTGGTGCGGTTCCGCTCTCCCGTAATGCCCAGGGCCTTGGCGAGCCTGCCCGGGCCGGGGGCGTCCACACAGGCCCGGATCAGCACCGCCTCCGGCTGCCCTTCCTCACCGGTGACGATGTTCAGCAGCCAGTGGACGCCGTAGCACAGGTAGACGTATACGGTGCCCGCCTCCATATACAGCACTTCCGTCCGCTTGGTGCGGCCTTTGCTTGCATGGCAGGCGGTGTCCGATTCTCCGCAGTAGGCCTCCGTTTCGGAAATCCGGAGCCGGTTTCCTTTGTATACCAGCACCTTGCCCACCAGATCCCGGGCGACCTCCAGACAGGGGCGGTGATAAAAGTCGTAGGTGAGTTTTGCCATAAGGGTTGCCTCCTGATTTGTTTGCTTCCAGTATACCATATCCCGAGAAAAAGGCAAGACGGCGTTCCCTTTTCCCGGGAAAAGCAAACAACGGCGAATTTGCCTACGAACCCGGTCGAAATCCGCCTGTTTTCTGGCAGTTTTCCCGCTTGTATTCTGGACGGATCAATGGTACTATATTCTTTATAGTAAGCATTTGTCCGCAAAGGGCGGACGGCGGAAGGGAAGAGAAGGGCATGAAGTATATTGTGGTTTTGGGCGACGGCATGGCAGACGAGCCGGTGGATGCCCTGGGAGGAAAAACGCCCCTGGAGAGTGCTTCCACCCCGGCCATGGATGCGCTGGCGTCCAAGGGGGAACTGGGAATGGTACAGAATGTCCCCGCGGGAATGTCTCCTGGGAGCGATGTTGCCAACCTCTCCGTCCTGGGCTATGACCCCAAGGAAAGCTACTCCGGACGATCTCCCCTGGAAGCCCTCAGTGTGGGAGTGGATATGGAACCGGACGATATGGTCTTCCGGTGCAATCTGGTGACGTTGACAGAAGAGGAGCCCTACGAAGAAAAGACCATTCTGGATCACAGCTCCGGGGAGGTTTCCACCGCCGATGCGGATATTCTCATGGATGCCATTCGGGAAGCCTTTCATAGCAGTACCTTCCAGTTCTATACCGGTACCAGCTACCGGCATATCATGATCTGGAAGCACGGGGAACTGGCCCGGCTGGAGCCGCCCCATGACCATCTGACCCAGGTTATTGGCCCCTACCTGCCTGACTGTCAGCCCCTGCGTGAGATGATGGAGAAAAGCTTCGACATCCTGAATAACCATCCTCTGAACCTCCAGCGGGCAGCGGAAGGGAAGCACAAGGCCAATTCCCTGTGGTTCTGGGGGGCAGGCACCCGGCCTCAGCTGCAAAGCTTTCAGGAGAAGACGGGCCTGAAGGGGGCTATGATTTCCGCCGTGGACCTGCTGAAAGGCATTGCCGTAGGCTCCGGAATGCAGGTTTGCCATGTGGAGGGGGCCACCGGCTCCATTGACACCAACTGGGAGGGAAAAGCCCAGGCCGCCATCGACGCACTGTTAAAGGATGGCTGCGACTTTGCCTATATCCATGTGGAGGCTCCCGACGAGATGGCCCACCAGGGATTGGTGGAGGAGAAGGTAAAGTCCATTGAATATTTGGACAGCCGGATCATCGGGCCTGTCTGCAAAGCCATGGAGGATGCGGGGGAAAGCTACCGGGTGCTGATCCTGCCGGACCATCCCAACCTCCTGCGGCTTCGGACCCACACCGGGGACCCGGTGCCCTATCTGCTGTACGACAGCACCCGGGAGAAGAAGACCATTTCCCGCTACACCGAGGCGGAGGCCGCCGCTTCCGGAAACTTTGAACCGGAGGGCCACCGCCTTCTGAATCGATTTTTACAGAAATAAGGAGGACGAAACCATGTCCAGAGTATATAATTTTTCCGCCGGTCCCGCCGTTTTGCCGGAGGAAGTCTTGAAGGAAGCGGCGGCGGAAATGCTTGATTACCGGGGAACCGGCATGTCCGTTATGGAAATGAGCCACCGCTCCAAGGCCTATCAGGCCATCATTGACGAGGCGGAGGCGGACATCCGCACCCTGATGGGGATTCCCAACAACTACAAGGTGCTGTTCCTGCAGGGCGGCGCTTCCCAGCAGTTTGCCATGATTCCCATGAATTTGATGCGCAACCATGTGGCGGACTACATCATCACCGGTCAGTGGGCCAAGAAGGCCTGGCAGGAGGCGAAACTGTATGGTCAGGCCAACGCTGTAGCCTCCTCTGCGGACCAGAACTTTACCTATATTCCCGACTGCTCTGACCTGCCCATCAGCGAAAACGCGGACTATGTGTACATCTGCGAGAATAACACCATTTACGGCACCAAGTTCCATACACTGCCCAATACCAAGGGCAAGGACCTGGTGGCGGATGTGTCCAGCTGCTTCCTGTCCGAGCCAGTGGATGTGGCCCGCTATGGCATGCTCTATGGCGGCGTCCAGAAGAACATCGGCCCCGCCGGCGTGGTCATTGCCATCATCCGGGAGGACCTGATCCGGGAGGACGTCTACCCCGGTACCCCCACCATGCTGCGCTACAAGACCCACGCGGACAACGGCTCCATGTACAATACGCCTCCTGCCTACGGCATTTATATCTGCGGGAAGGTGTTCAAGTGGCTGCTGAAGAACGGCGGCCTGGCGCAGCGGAAAATTGACAACGAGAAGAAGGCCGCCATTCTCTACGACTTCCTGGATGCAAGCGACCTGTTCCATGGCACGGTGGTAAAAAAGGACCGTTCTCTCATGAACGTGCCCTTTGTCACCGGGAACGAAGCTATGGACGCGAAATTTATCAAAGCGGCCACGGAGGCGGGCTTTGTGAACCTGAAGGGATACCGCACCGTAGGCGGTATGCGGGCCAGCCTCTATAACGCCATGCCCATAGAGGGCGTGGAGATGCTGACACAGTTTATGGAGAAATTTGAGAAAGAGAACCGGTAGGGCTCGGATTTGGGGAGAAAAGAGAGGAAAGCATCATGTTTCACATTCATTATCTGAATAAAATCTCCGACCAGGGCACGGCCCTTTGGACGGATGGGTTTCAGCTTACCGGCAATTTGGAGGAGGCGGACGCCATCGCCGTGCGCAGCGCCAATATGCACGAAATGGAATTGCCGGAAACCCTGCTGGCCATCGCCCGGGCCGGGGCTGGGGTCAATAACATCCCCTTGACGGACTGCGCCGAAAAGGGCATTGTGGTTTTCAACACCCCCGGGGCCAACGCCCGGAGCGTCATGGAACTGGCCCTGTGTGGAATGCTGCTGGCCAGCCGGGATATTGTGGGCGGCATCAACTGGGTGCAGTCCATTGCGGGCAGCTCAGAAATCGGGCGTCTGGTGGAGAAGGGCAAGTCCCAGTTTGCGGGCCATGAGATTTACGGAAAAAGAATAGGCATTATTGGACTGGGCGCCATTGGCGGCCCCCTGGCAAATGCCTGCCGGAAGCTGGGGATGGATGTCTACGGCTGCGACCCTCACATCTCCGTGGAGGCGGCCTGGCACCTGGATGAGCATGTCAAGCGGGTCAATTCCCGGGAAGAGATCTACGAAAGCTGTGACGTCATTACGCTCCACGTCCCGCTGCTGGACGACACCCGGCACATGATCGACGCTGAGGCCATTTCCAAGATGAAGGACGGGGTGATCATCCTGAACTTTGCCCGGGACCTGCTGGTGGATGACGATGCCATGGCGGAAGCGCTGAAAAGCGGCAAGGTAAAAAGATACGTCACCGACTTCCCCAATGAGAAGACGGCGAATATGCCCGGCTGCATTGCCGTGCCCCATCTGGGGGCTTCCACTGAGGAATCGGAGGACAACTGTGCGAAAATGGCGGTCCGGGAGCTACAGGACTACCTGGAAAACGGCAACATCCACAACTCTGTGAATTACCCCAACTGTGATATGGGTATCTGCAATACGGTGGGCCGGATCGCTCTGCTCCACCACAACGTTCCCGGCGCTCTGGGGCGGTTCACTGCCGCTGTGGCTGAGGAGAACGTGAACATTGCGGGCCTGATGAACAAGAGCCGTGAGGAATACGCCTATACCATGCTGGATCTGGACCACCACGTTTCTCAGTCGGCGGTGAAGAAACTGGAGAGCCTCGACGGTGTTCTCCGGGTTCGGGTCATCAAATAAACAACCACAAAACGCAATTACGCTCCCTTCCATTTTGGAGGGGAGCGTATTGCTTATTTCTTCTCTTTCACCAGCATTGGCGTAAACATGGGCCTGTCAAACAGCCGGACAAACCGCTGGCATTTGACCAGAAAGGCGTAGTAGACATTGTATCCGCAGCCAAACATGGTTTCCACATTTGCCATGCCCTTGGCCAGAATCACGTCCGCTTCGGTGAGGGCCTGCTTTGCTTCCTCACCCAGCAGATCAATTTGGGTGCCTGCCACGCAGTTGCCGTTGTCGATGACAGGGAAGGGGATTCCCACCGCTGCCGCGTCCTCCCGGGTGGCGTCGTTTTGGGCAATGCCGCCCCGGACGCAGAAGGTGATTTGTAGATTGGGATATTTTTGGGCGATTGCTTCGGCAAGAACCCGGTCAAAGCCAATTTCTCCGGCGTTATCCGTCAGGTAGAGAAGCGCTTTCCCCTTTTCCAGATCCTGGCAGAGGGAGGCGTACACCTGCCTGTCCAGCTCCATTTTCAGGGCGTCCCGGAGCATATCTTCCAGCTTTTCGAAGCTGACCTGCCCCTGCAGGGCGGAAAAGTCCAGATAATTTCCCAGAATGGCGCATTGCAGCCCCGCGAAAACCGGGTCCGAAGCGGAAAACACCATCTCCCGGACCATAGGAAGCCGCTCCAGAACAAATTGGTTGGATTGGAGCCTCTCCGCCTGAAAACGGTCCAGGGGAAGTCCAAAGCATTCATGGAACAACTGAGCGGTTTGAGGCCCGAACCAGGGGGAGCTGACATCTGCGGGAGCGTCCAGATACATCTGCATAAGCCGGCGGGCAAAGTCCATAACCTGCTCACTGCTGCCTAAAGACTCTGCAAACTCCAGATTGCGCCGGAAATGGCACTGGAGACATTGGGAATCAATGGGTATACTCATAATTATGCGTCCTTTCTCCCAAGCGGGACCCAAATTACAGGTTCAGCAAATCGCCTATGGCGTCCAGCTTTCGGTCATACCCTTCCGGAACACCAAAGCCATAGGCGGCCCAGAAGAAGGGTACGCCTGCTTCCACCGTGGCCTCGTAGTCCCCCTGGGTGTCACCGATATAGGCGCAGGAGGTAATCTGTTCCCGCTCCATAAGCTGCAGGATGGTCTGGCCCTTGCTGGTGCCGGTATCGCCGAAGCACAGGTGGGCCTGGATGCAGCTTTGCAGCCCCAGCTTTTCGATGCACAGCTCCGGGTAGCCCTTTTGCGCATTGCTGACGATGAACAGACGGTGAGTCTTTGCCAGGGCTTCCAGGGTTTCCCTGACTCCCGGATAGCCGATTTTACAGGGATTTTCCTGGAGATACCGGTTTTCCGTCAGCATACACCGCTCCATGAGTGGGTAGCGCTCAGGACCGGGGATATGAGGAAACAACTCGTCGGCGATGTCCGTCATGACCTTGCCAAACAGAGGCCGCAGGCGCTCCGCGTCCACGCAGAGGGAATCCAGACCTTCCTTGCGAAGCTGGAGGTTATATCCTTCGGCAACCAGGGCACGGGAGTCCCAGAGGGTGCCGTCAATGTCAAAAATCAGGCTTTCGTAGGTCATGCTTCCTCCAAATGGTGCTGAATCCGTCCCAGAATCATGTCCAGGGCTACCAGGTTTTTGCCCCCCTCGGGGACGATGATGCTGGCATATTTTTTGCTGGGCTCCACGTACAGATCGTGCATGGGCTTGACCGTTTCCTGATATTGGATCAAAACGCTTTCCAGGGTCCGGCCCCGCTTGTTCACGTCCCGCTTGATCCGGCGGCACAGCCGGATGTCCGCGTCCGTGTCCACAAAAATCCGAATGTCCATCAGGTCCCGGAGGGCCTTGTTTTCGAAAATCAGGATCCCCTCCACGATGATGACCTTCTTGGGAACGATATGTATCGTTTCCTCGCTGCGGTTGTGGAGAGTGAAATCATACACCGGGCAGTCGATGGCCTCTCCATGGCGAAGCTGGTCCAGATGGACGGCCATGAGGTCCGTTTCCAGGGCAGACGGCTCGTCGTAGTTGAGCAGGCACCGCTGTTCATAGCTTAAGTCATCGTGGCGCTTGTAGTAATTGTCATGGCTGAGCACCGTAACCTGATCGGCAAATCGTTCCACGATCCGCTTCATGAGTGTGGTTTTGCCGCTGCCGGTACCCCCGGCAATGCCAATGACCAGAATGGGATTTTCCATAGCGCTACCTCCCTTGGTTCAGTCTTTCGTAAGACAGTCGTATCAGCTCGGGATCCGGAGAACTGTTTCGGATCCTGATTTCCCCGGGGCCGTCGTATAGCAGATCTGCTTCCGCGAGCCGCCGCCGGGTTTCCCGGGCGGTGCCGCCGCCCCCTTCCAGCAGAGCCACATCCTCCCCCAGAACCTGAGAAATGGCCTTTGCCGCGAAGGGGAAATGGGTGCAGCCTAAGACTAGCGCGTCTAATTTCCCCCGGTAGGGATCCAGAAGGCGATGCAGCAATGTTATCGTCTCCGCATCGTCTACCTTGCCCTGCTCAATCAGGGGAACCAGGCCGGGGGCGGGGATTTTGGCAATGGTGCAGCCCGCGTCAAAACGATGGAGAAGAATGTCAAACTTCTCCTCCCGCAGCGTCACCTCCGTGGCCATGACCCCGATCCGACCGCCGGGAAAGTGGTCGGCGGCAACCTTCAAAGCAGGCTCAATGCCAATGACGATGAGTTCCGGGTAGGCTTCCCGCAGATCCGTGATGGCAGTAGCTGTGGCAGTATTACAGGCCACTACCAACGCCTTGATGGGGGCTTCCGCCCGAATCCTGCGGATGGCAGCCAGGGTCAATGCCCGCACTTCTTCCGTGGGGCGGGAGCCATAAGGGGCGTTGGCAGAGTCGCCGTAGTAGAGAAAGCGCTCCCGGGGCATTGCTTGCAGCAAATGCCGCAGCACGCTGATGCCGCCCACGCCCGAGTCAAAGACGGCGATATAGTCTGATTTTTCCATGCTCTCACCTGACCTGATGGAATTGTTTTTCTTATTTTATCAGATTTGGGCACTTCTTGCAACGGCTCCTTGACTTTTTCGTGCAATTTTGATATGTTCTTAGTATCGAAAAACAGGGAGGAATCGAAATGCGGCGGTATTTATTTGTAATTGACTATCAGAATGACTTTGTTGACGGGGCTTTGGGCTTCCCCGGGGCGGAAAAACTGGATGGAAAAATTGCCGAAAAGGTGCGTGCCTATGGCAAGGGCCGGGTCTTCTTTACCCGGGACACCCATTTTGACAACTATTTGGAGACCCGGGAAGGCAAGAATCTGCCGGTAGTTCACTGCGTCAAGGGGAGCTTTGGCTGGCAGGTCTATGGGGAGACCGCCAAAGCTCTGGAGGAAGTGGAGGCTGCGGGCATTGACAAGCGGGTCTTCGGCATGGATGTGACGGACCCGGCTACCGCCGCAGTGCTGCCTGCCTCTGCTGACGAAATTGAACTGGTGGGCCTGGTCAGCAACATCTGTGTGATCAGCAACGCTGTGGTGCTGCAAAGCAGGTACCCGGAGGCTGCCATTTTGGTGGATGCCCAGTGCACGGACTCCTTCGATAAGTCCCTGCATGAAAAGGTGCTGGACGTGCTGGAAGGGTTCCAGGTGAAGGTTGTAAACCGGTAATTTGAGAAATGGAGGAAGAAGAGAATGGAGAGCTTTGGATTTTCCATGTTATGGTTTTGGCTGGCATATTTTGTTGTGACAGGCATCGGCGTACTGCACACGATATTTAATATTCTGGTATTGCACATGAAGTCCATGAAGGACGGCCCCGGCATGGGAGAAGGATATGAAAAAACAAAGCCCTGGCATCCGTTGTATAATATCCTCATTTTCCCGATCTTTGCGTACCTGTATTTCCGTGGATTGGAAGTGGTCACATTATCCAATGTGATTGCCACGTCCCTGATCTGGGGGACGATCACCGTTGTATTTGACCTCATTGGGTGGGTTTTAATAAAACATCCCTGGTCTTTAACCTTTAAGCAGTTTTATGTGGATTACCAGCCCTGGATCACGCTCATTTACATCACAATCTATGCAAGCCCCTTTATTGCCTATGGAGTTATGAATCTGTAATCAGCCAGGGACGTATCTGAAAACTATCGAAACGCCCAAGCAGCAGCTCTTTTTGCCCTGTTCTTCCCCATTCCAATACCGCAGCAGTGCTGACGCAGCGACGCCGCCCGAATCGTCGGGCGGCGTCTTTGCAGTTATAGGGTATTCAGAAAGCCCTCCATCCGGTCCAGGCCGGTTTTCAGCGTTTCATCCGAGCAGCAGTAAGACAGGCGGATGTACCCCTCCGTGCCGAAGCAGCTTCCGGGAACGGCGGCGACCCCGGCTTCCTGAATCATGCGGGTGCAGAAATCGGCGCTTGTCAGGCCGAATTTCTCAATGCTGGGGAACACATAAAACGCCCCTTCCGGTTCCGGAAAGGTCAGCCCCATGGCGATAAGACGCTTGCAGACGTAATCCCGGCGGTGGCGGTAGGTTTCCACCATCCCGGAAGGATCGACGCTCAGGGCGGCGACAGCGGCTTCCTGGAGGAAGGTGGGGACGGCGGTGATTTCGGCGGCGCTGAGGAGCAGCAGACGATCCATTACGTAGTCCGGGCAGGTCAGATAGCCCACCCGCCAGCCGGTCATGGCGTAGGGCTTGGAGAAGCTTTGGCAGAGAATGGTCTGCGCTTTCAGGTCCTGGTCCAGGCTCAGATCGGGACGGTCCATCCCGTAGCAGAGCCGGTCATATACGTTGTCGCAGACCACGAAAATGGGCTTCCCCAGCACCGCTTCCTTGACGTTTTGGATGCTTTCCCGGCTGAACAGTACACCAGTGGGGTTGCAGGGAGAGTTTAAAATGATGGCCTTGGTCCTGGGGGTGATGGCGGCACTCAGGGCTGCTCTGTCAATTTGAAAGCCGGTCTTGCTCACATCCAGATGGACAGTTTTGGCCCCGGCAATGGTGGCGATGGTTTCGTAAAGCCCAAAGCCCGGAATGGGGACGATGACCTCATCCCCGGGATTCAAAATGCCAAGCAGCGCGGTAAAAAGGGCCTGGCACGCCCCAATGGTGATGAGAACCTGGTCAGATTTCACAGCGTTTCCCCGGCGGGCTTCGAAGTCTGCCACCGCTTCCCGCAGGACAGCAGTGCCCTGATTGGGAGCGTAGTGGGTCTGGTTACGGTTCAGGGAAGCAATAGCTGCATCCTTGATGGCTTTCGGGGTGTCAAAATCCGGCTCGCCGATGGTCAGCTTGACGCAGCCGGGGGTGGCGTTTGCCAGGTTGGTGTAGACCCGAATATCGCTGCGTTTCAGAGTATTTAAATTCTGATTTAGGGGGATCATAAGAATGTTTCCGCCAAGGTTTCAAAGAAATCGGCGCCTTTCAGAAGAATGAGATCGTCAAAATCAAAATTATCCGCGTGGAGGGCCGGGGTATCGCCCAGCCCCAGGAAAAAGAACATGCCGGGAAGAAACCGCTGGTACCAGGAGAAGTCCTCGGCGGTCATGGCGGGTTCTGCCAGTTCCCGGAAGGGGAGGCAGGCGTGTACCCGGTTATAGAGAGGTTCCGGGTTCATGACGGCGGGATAGCCGCTGTTCATGTGCAGGTTTACAGTACAGCCAAAATCCCCTTCGATTTCTTGACAGATATGGGTGAGATCGGTTTGCAGGTCCTCAAAAATCTCGTCCTGAAAGGCCCGGAGGGAGCCTTCCATATGGGCATGGGCGGCGATGGCGTTCCGTGCGGTGCCACCCTCCAGCTTCCCAAATTTCAGCAATCGGAAGACCCTTGCAGGAAGGGCTTCTTCCATGGCGGTGGCCCGACGGTACAGTTCCACGGCGGCAGCCAGAGCGTCAATGCCTTCCGCGGCCTTGGCAATATGGGCGGACTTGCCGATGATGTCAATGTCCACCTCACAGGAGCGGGCCATCAGCTCGTTCTTCCGGCTGAACACGGCTCCTTTGGGGAGTCCCGGCCACAGGTGTAGGCCGAAAATCGCCTGAACATGATACTGCTCAAATACACCGGTCTTGCAGATATCCTTTGCCCCGCCGGTGGTTTCCTCCGCCGGCTGAAAAACCAGCAGCACATTGTGGGGCAGGGTATTTTTTTCACTGAAACGTCGGGCAAGCTCCAGCACAATGGCCATATGTCCGTCATGACCGCAGGCGTGCATAGCACCGGGATGGGTGGAAGCGTAGTCTGCTCCGGTGCGCTCGAAGATGGGCAGAGCGTCGGCATCCGCCCGAAAGGCAATGGCATCTTTCTGTCCAAAGTCAAAAAAGGCGCAAAGTCCCTTCTCTTCCGGGGAAAAGACCTGGCAGTTCAGCGGGGTCAGGGCGTTTTTTAAATATTGGAAGGTTTCCGGAAGCACCCGGTCCAGTTCCGGAATCTGATGCAGGGCACGGCGGTCATGGATGATTTGCATGGCGTTCTCCTGAAAAATGATTTTCCTCAATAGTATACTTCAGCCCGGGTGGGAAGTCAATTTTTCTCTTGTATTTAGAGCGAAAAAATGATAGGATAAGCAAAAAATAAAGGAGCGAATTTTATGAACGCACAGGAGATCATTGAATATATCCGCACTTCGGAAAAGAAGACCCCGGTAAAGGTCTACGTCTGGGAAAAGGAACCGGTACCCTTCCCGGGCTGCCGGGAATTCCCCGCAGGGGAAGGCTGCAAGATCGTCTTTGGCGACTGGAAGGACGTGGCCCCCATCCTGGAAGCAAATGAATTTGACCATGTGGAAATTGAAAATAACTGCCGCAATTCCGCTATCCCCATGCTGGATCTGAAGAACATCCCCGCCCGGATCGAACCTGGCGCAATTATCCGGGAGCAGGTGGAGATCGGGAAGAACGCCGTCATTATGATGGGGGCAATTCTGAACATCGGCGCAGTGGTGGGCGACGGCACCATGATTGACATGGGCGCTGTCCTGGGTGGCCGTGCCACAGTGGGAAAGAACTGCCATGTAGGCGCCGGCGCAGTGCTGGCAGGGGTCGTTGAGCCGGCCTCCGCTACCCCAGTAATTGTAGAGGACAATGTTCTCATCGGCGCCAACGCAGTGGTGATCGAAGGCTGCCGGATTGGCCATGACGCTGTGGTGGCGGCTGGGGCCGTTGTGGTGGGAGATGTAGCTCCGGGCACGGTGGTTGCCGGCTGCCCTGCCAAAGTCATCAAGATCAAGGACGAGAAGACCGCCGGAAAAACCGCTCTGGTGGATGCCCTTCGGGCACTATAATTTTTCGTTAATCCTTTGTTCATGATTGACATTCCCTGGAAAAAAGCTATAATGAGAATGTAGTGACGAATAGGAGCCATGATGGTATGAAACCTCTTGTTTTTCAAACGGATTTCGGTCTGGTGGACGGTGCGGTCAGCGCCATGTACGGTGTAGCCTACTGTGTCAATCCGGAACTGAAAATTCATGATCTGACCCATGACATTACCCCCTATCATATCTGGGAGGCCAGCTACCGGCTGATCCAAACCATTGCCTACTGGCCGGAGGAGACGGTGTTTGTCTCCGTGGTGGACCCCGGGGTGGGAACTTCCCGGCGTAGCGTAGTGGCGAAAACCAAATCGGGGAAATATATTGTCACCCCGGACAACGGTACCCTGACCCATGTGCTTCGACTGGAGGGCATTGTGGAAGTCCGGGAAATCGATGAGCAGGTGAACCGGCTCCCCCGTTCTGGAGAAAGCTATACCTTCTACGGACGGGACGTATATGCCTATACCGGCGCGCGTTTAGCCAGCGGCATGATTGATTTTGTGGGAGTTGGCCCGGAACTGCCGGTCAGCAGTCTGGTGAGCTTGCCGGTGGTGGAGCCTTACCTGGACGGAGAAACTGCCTGCGGCACCATCGACGTGCTGGATGTGCGCTTTGGCAGTCTGTGGACCAATATTCCCCGCAAGCTGTTCCTGGAAACCGGCATCCGCTACGGCGACCGGGTGAGTATTACCATCGAGAATGATACCCGCACCGTTTACCGCAATATCATTCTCTTTGCCAAGAGCTTTGCGGACGTGTATGTGGGCGAGGCCCTGGCCTATGTGAACAGCCTGGATTGTGTAGCCGTGGCCATCAACCAGGGCAGCTTTGCCAGAGCCTACAATATTGGCACCGGCAACTCCTGGAGAATTTGGATTGCCCCCTTCCGGGGATTCTGACGCGCTGTTTTTGCCCGGGAAGGTACACTTTCGGGGCTGGAACATAAAGAGGTCCGCTGCAAAGAACGGGCTTTCAAAAAAATGGAGGTAGAAATCTATGAAGAAGTTTTCCGTGAAAACCATCGTGGCCATCGGCATCGGCGCTGCCCTGTTCTTTGTTCTGGGCCGGTTTGTTGCCATCCCCAGCCCTGTGCCCAACACCAACATCTCCGTGCAGTACGGCTTGCTGGCCTTCCTGTCTGTGGTCTACGGTCCTGCCGCCGGTGCTCTGGTAGGCTTTATCGGCCACGCTCTGATTGACTTCAGCTACGGCTGGGGTATCTGGTGGAGCTGGGTGATCGCTTCCGCCGTATTCGGTCTGCTGATGGGCCTGTCCGCCAAGGTGCTGAAGATGAACGAGGCGGAGGTAGGCAAGAAGGGCTTGATTAAGTTCAACATTGCCCAGGTCGTGTGCCATCTGATCTGTTGGATGCTGGTGGCCCCCGTGCTGGACGTGTACATGATGGGTGAGCCTTGGGACAAGCTCATTGCCCAGGGCCTGATGGCCGGCGTGGCTAACGCCGTCACCACTGCCATTGTGGGCAGCCTGCTGTGCGTGGCTTATGCCGCTACCAAGACCAAGGCCGGCAGCCTGAACAAGGAGTAAGCATAGCGTAAAAACGAAGGCAGGCCGCAAGCCTGCCTTTGTTTGTAGGAGGATGTTACGTGGAAAGAGAACCCATCATTTCCTTTGAAAATTTCGGCTTCCAATACACCGCCCAGGCAGAGCCGACCCTGTATGACATCAATCTGCAAATCCACAAGGGGGAAAAGCTTCTGATTGCCGGTCCTTCCGGTTGTGGAAAGTCCACTCTGGCCCACTGCATTAACGGCCTGATCCCCAACTCCTATCCCGGGAAGACCACGGGAAATCTGACGATTGGAGGAAAGGACGCCCTAAAAATGGGCCTGTTTGACCTGTCGAAAATTGTGGGCACAGTGCTTCAGGATTCAGACAGTCAGTTCATTGGTTTGACAGTGGCGGAGGACATTGCCTTTGCCCTGGAAAATGACTGCGTCCCCACGGCGCAGATGCACGATCAGGTGGCGGAGATTGCCCGGCTGGTGGATGTTGAGCAGGTGATGGGTCATGCCCCTCACGAAATTTCCGGCGGGCAGAAGCAGCGTGTGGGCCTGGGCGGGGTCATGGTCAGCCATGTGGATGTACTGCTGTTCGATGAGCCTCTGGCGAACCTGGACCCGGCCACCGGAAAACAGGCCATTGTCCTGATTGACGAAATTCAGAAGCGCACCGGCTGCGCGGTGATCATCATTGAGCACCGGGTGGAGGATGTGCTCTACCGGAGCGTGGATCGGGTGGTGCTGATGAGTGACGGCCGGATTGTCTACGACGGCGGCCCGGATGAGCTGCTTTGCCGGGATCTGCTGCAGGCAGGAGGCATCCGGGAGCCGCTGTACGTCACGGCTCTGAAATATGCGGGTGTCTCCTTGACACCGGATATGCGGCCCTCCTATCTTCCGGAACTGAAACTGTCGGAAGAGCAAAGAGGGCAGGTACGCGCTTGGTTTGCCAGGCAGCCGGAGGCGGCCCAGGCGCCTTCACGGGAGGTGCTGCTGCAGGCGGAGAATATAGACTTTACCTATGAGGGGGGACACCACGCCCTCCGGGGCATCAACGCAAAAATCCACAGGGGGGAAATGCTCAGCATTGTGGGCACCAACGGAGCAGGAAAATCCACCTTCTCCAAGGTGATCTGCGGTTTTGAGCGGCAGCAGAAAGGCTCTCTGACCTTTGCCGGACAGGACTTGGATGCCCTGAGCATTAAGGAGCGGGCGGACCACATCGGTTATGTGATGCAGAACCCCAACCAGATGATTTCCAAGACCCAGATCTATGACGAGGTAGCCCTGGGCCTGCGCAACCGGGGGGTGACTGAGGAGGAAATTCGTCCCCGGGTAGAGAAAACACTGAAAATCTGCGGCCTGTACCCTTTCCGGAACTGGCCTGTCTCCGCCCTGAGCTATGGGCAAAAGAAGCGGGTCACCATTGCCTCCATTCTGGTGCTGAATCCGGAAATGATTCTCCTGGACGAGCCTACCGCCGGGCAGGACCTGAAGCATTACACGGAAATTATGGATTTCCTGTCGGAGCTAAACCGGCAGGGGATGACGGTGGTGCTTATTACCCACGATATGCACCTGATGCTGGAATATACCCCCAGAGCCATCGTGTTCAATGCGGGCCAGGTCATCGCGGACGAATCCGCAGCTCAGGTACTGAACAGTCCAGAAATTGTAGAGGCGGCCCATTTGAAGGAAACGTCTTTGTATCACTTAGCCGGGCAGTGCGGGATTTCTGACCCGGAGGAATTTACCCGGCGCTTCATTGCCCGGGACCGGGAGGTGCGCAGCCATGACGAACCTGTTTAATTACATCGACCGGCCCTCGCCCATCCACCGGCTCACAGGGGCTTGTAAGCTGGTTTGTCTGATTACCTGGAGTGTGGCGGCCATGACCAGCTTCTACACCCCACTGTTGTGCCTGATGACTGTTGCCGCTCTGGTACTATTTCGGTTCGCGAGACTCCATGTGAAAGATATCTCCGTGGTGCTGAGTATTATGTTGGTGTACATTGTGCTCAATAACCTGCTGATTTTCCTGTTCAGCCCCACCCACGGTGTCAGTCTTTATGGAAGCCGGACGGAACTTTTCCACATTGCGGGGCCTTATGTGGTCACGGCGGAACAGTTATTCTACCATCTCAATGTGATCCTGAAAAACGCCTGCACCATTCCCATTGTGCTCCTGTTCGTATGTACAACGAACCCTTCGGAATTTGCCGCGTCTCTGAACCGCATTGGCGTCAGCTATCGGATCAGCTATGCCGTGGCTCTGGCTCTGCGCTATATTCCCGACATTCAGCGGGAATACCGGGATATTTCCCTGGCCCAGCAGGCGAGGGGCACGGAGATGAGCAAAAAGGCCAGCTTGGTCAACCGGCTGAAAGCAGCCAGTTCCATTCTGATTCCTCTGATTCTGTCTTCCATGGAGCGAATTGAAACCATTTCCAACGCCATGGAGCTTCGAGGCTTCGGCCATGGAAAAAAACGAACCTGGTACTCCGGTAAGAAATTCTCGGAAATGGATTTGCTTGCCATGATTGTCTGCGGAGCGTTGATGGTGTTGTCCCTGTTTCTGACCTGGCTGAACGGTGGGCGGTACTTTAACCCCTTTGTTTGATCGAAAAATCGGAAAGACGCCCCCGGAAAAACCTTTCGGGAGCGTCTTTTGTATACCGGAATAAAACAAGAACCGCTGAAATAAAGCTTCCAGCGGTTTTTGTGGCAAAGAACCCTAATAATGATACCGCTGATTTTGGATGCACCCCATTTTGTAGGTGGGGTGCATTTTCAGTTTGTGGGGTGCATTTCATCTATCAGACGTGCGTTTACCTGTAATCATCTGGCAACTTTCCGATAATGTATCTGTATGATTTCTGCACCGAAGTCAGCAAACAGATTAAGGAGCATATTCCATTACTAAAAGAACCAGCAGCAATAGCTACTGGCTAAAACAAAAGAAGGGGCGGCCTCCTCACGGAAGCCGCCCAACATAATTAGTATAGCACAAAAGCAACGGGAATGTCTATTCTCATTTTACCAGAAATCCATCTCATTTTCTTATGGAACATCCCATCTTGAAAAGTAAGCAAACCAGTTGTATTATGAAGATACAAAAAAGGAGTGAGTCCAATGTACTAAGCAAACGCTCCAATAAACCATTCTATAGAAAGTAGAGGTTATGTAAATGCTGGAACCCAACAACTTCTGAAACCCCTGACGCTTGGTGTCAGGGGTTTTCATTTTGCCTGTTTCACGCTCCGAAAGGGGCGTTTTTGTTTTGTCCGGCAAAAGGATGCGTTGAAAGTTTCGGCTGGATATGTTACTATATGGACGTAATTTTTTCATTTGAGGTACTTTTTTATGAGTGCGAAAATCAAAGATATGACCACAGGCAGACCGCTACCGCTGATCATTTCCTTCGCCCTCCCGCTTATGGTAGGCAACATTTTCCAACAGTTGTATACCGTGGTGGATACTATGGTCGTAGGCAAAGCCCTGGGTGTGGATGCGCTGGCTGCCCTGGGTGCCACAGATTGGCTGTACTGGATGCTGCTTGGCATGATTCAGGGCGTAACCCAGGGTTTTGGCATCCTGATGGCCCGTGAATTTGGCGCAAAGCAATATGAAAGCCTGCGTAAAGTGGTTGGCAGTTCCACTTCTTTGTCGATCATTTTTGCACTGCTGTTTCTGATTCTGGGACAGGCGGTTGCTAAGCCTATCCTGGTATTGCTGAACACCCCTGTTCAGATTATGGATGGTTCCCTTCTGTATCTGCGGATCATGTTCCTGGGCATTCCGATCGTCATGATTTACAATCTTTTGGCGACCATTCTGCGCTCCCTGGGCGATGGACAGACACCGCTGTATGCCATGATCGTTGCAGCACTGACCAATATTGCTCTGGATATACTGTTCGTTCTGGTGCTGCACCTAGGAATTGCAGGTGCTGCCGTTGCCACGCTCATTGCCCAGGGGATTTCCAGCATCTACTGTCTGCAGAAGATCCGGAAAATCAATTTTATGACACTGAAGAAAAAACATTTCGCCCTGGAACCTGCCTTGGCGGGGCAGTTATTATCTCTGGGATCTCCCATGGCAGCGCAGAATGCCATCATTGCTGTGGGTGGAATGATCATTCAGGGTGTTGTCAACGGTTACGGTGTGGCTTTCATCGGCGGCTTTACTGCAGCCAATAAGCTCTATGGTGTGTTGGAAATTGCCGCAACTTCCTATGGCTATGCCATGATCACCTATGTCGGTCAGAACCTGGGAGCCGCCAGGATCGAACGGATCAAGACCGGCATGGGTTGGGCCATTGCTGTTGCGCTGGCTACCTCTGCTCTGATTGCCGCGGTGATGCTCGGTTTCGGACAATATATCATAGGTGCGTTTATTTCCGGAACACCTGAAGAAGCCGCGGCAGCCACCAAAGTTGGCGTTACTTATCTTTCCGTTATGAGTATCTGCCTGCCGATCCTATATATCCTCCATGTGACCCGCTCGGCGGTACAAGGCATGGGCAATACGGTACTTCCGATGGTTTCCGGCATTGCGGAATTTATTATGCGCACGGGCGGTGTTCTGATTCTCCCTGCTCTTATGGGTGAAAATGGCATATTTATTGCCGAAGTTCTGGCTTGGCTGGGTGCAGATTTGATTTTGGTGCCCAGTTATTTCGTTATGGTGAAACGGATATTGCGAATCGGGTAGGAGGCTGGCCATTATTTAGCCAGCCGACCTCCCACAGAACCGTGCGTACCGGTCTGGTACACGGCTCCTCCCCTGTTTATACCGCTACAGACTTGCGGTAGTAAGAATAGAAAGACTGGAATTCAGCCTTCTCAAGCCGTTGGTTTGAGAGGGCTGTTTGCAATATTGGGCTGGCTGCTATCCGCCAATACCCTTTTCTGGAATTGGCAAGAATACCCGCATTTGCGTTGGAGATTCCCAATTTCAGAAGGTTCCTCCCCCTTGTGCGGACTCGCTTCCATTTCTTCCAAAACACCATACGGATACGTCTGCGCATCCATTCATGTGGACTTTATCCGTGGAGTTTTTCCAAATGTGCGGATTGTTGCACCTGATAAGTTCAATAGAGAGTTGTCAGATCGCTTGGCTAATTTAGCATAGTGTGCATCAAGGTGTTCTTTAATAACGGGGTATTCCTCTATCCATGCTGTCGGCCCCAACTTTTCGGTAACGCCTACAGCATTCAAGGAATTGTTCGATGCATACTACAGTTCCCTGTATGTGCTGATGGAAAACGGACTGCACAGTATTTCGTTCCCGCTGATCAGTTCCGGCATTTTCGGCGGTGTATTGAGCAATCCAGTGGCAGAGCCCACGAAACAGTGTTTGCTCCCCTATGGTTGTTATTTCCCCGCAAGGGCAAGCCGTGATTACTATGCGGGCAAATATCCCATGTACTTTTCCAATTCGCGGCGATATGCGGCGGTCTGGCTGTAGTCTTCACGGTAACCAGGTACGACCCATGGGAGAAGCTTGTTTGCCAGCTCGTAGCCAGCATAATGTGCCAGCTTGGGTCCATAGACATCCAGTAGCGTAAAGTAGCCAGAAATGGCCTTCTCAGCCTCCCAGGCGGCTTCTGGAAGGGTTTTGATAATAGCCTCACGAATGTGATAGGCATCCACAGCAGGAGGGAAATGGCCAATCAGGTGGTCTCTGATATAGTCTGTGAAATCCATATGGGGAAAGACCGTGGCGCAAGGTGAATAGAAATTTGCAAGGTTGGCTCTATAGCCTTCGT
>DLAP01000081.1 GCA_002493965.1 Clostridiales bacterium UBA7044 | reverse complement strand
GTTTTCCGAACAATTTCGGGCAGAAAGGTGGGGTACTCTCGTAATTTTGGGGGATTGCCACACCAGCCTGCGGGCTGGTTCGCAATGACAGCTTTCTTTGGAGACTTTTTTGATACGCTGTGGGCGGCTCTTTTGAGCCGCCCAATTTACTGCTTTAACGCTTATTCTGTTCCAGATAAATCAGCAGCACGGCAATGTCCGCGGGACTGACCCCGGAAATTCTGCCCGCCTGGCCGATAGACAGGGGCCGGATCTCCTGGAGCTTCTGCCTCGCTTCCAGCCGGAGACCGGCGATAGAAAGATAGTCGATATTCTCCGGGAGAAGCCGGGATTCTTCCTTCTGAAATTCCTCCACCTGCTTTTCCTGCCGTTGGAGATACCCGGCATACTTAATCTGAATCGCCACTTCCTCGGTGACGGCGGCGGGGAGAGAGGGCCGCTCCGGATCGAAGGGGGCCAGGTCCGCATAGCTGACCTGGGGGCGGCGAAGGAGGTCAGCAAGCCTTGCGGAAGAAAGTACGGGCGCGGTGCCTTTTGCTTCCAGCATGGCGTTCAGGGCAGGGGAGCCGGGTACGCCGCTGCCTTCCAAACGGCTGACCTCTTTCCGGACGGCATCGTATTTTGCTTCCACTTCCCGGAGGCGCTCCTGGGGTACCAGGCCAATTTTTGCCCCGATAGGGGTCAGACGCTGGTCGGCATTATCCTGACGGTGGAGCAGTCGGTATTCCGACCGACTGGTCATGATCCGGTAGGGTTCATTGGTACCTTTTGTCACCAGGTCGTCAATCAGGGTGCCGATATAGCTGGTGTCCCGGGTCAGGATCAGCGGCTCCCGGCCTTGCAGCTTCAGCGCCGCATTGATGCCCGCTACCAGACCCTGGGCAGCGGCCTCCTCATAGCCGGAGGTGCCGTTGAATTGCCCGGCGCCGTAGAGCCCCGGGACGCTTTTCAGCTCCAGGGTGGGCAGAAGCTGGGTGGGATCGATGCACTCGTACTCGATGGCGTAGGCGGGACGCATCATTTCCGCGTGCTCCAGGCCGGGGATGGTGTGCATCATCTCAATCTGTACGTCCTCAGGCAGGCTGCTGGAAAAGCCCTGGATATACATTTCCTCGGTGTTCAGGCCGCAGGGTTCAATGAACAGCTGATGCCTGGGCTTATCGGAAAAGCGGACGATCTTCGTCTCAATGCTGGGGCAGTACCGGGGACCCACCCCGGAAATGGTGCCGTCATACATGGGACTGCGGTGGAGGTTATCCCGGATGATCTTGTGGGTGGCCTCGTTGGTGTAGGTCAGGTAGCACACGGCCTCGTTATAGGGCTTCTGCTCCGTCCGGAAGGAGAATGGCTCCACGGTCGCGTCCCCGGGCTGCAATTCCATTTTGGAAAAATCGATGCTCCGGCGGTTTACTCTGGGGGGTGTGCCCGTCTTAAACCGGCGCAGACGCAGTCCCAAGTTCCGCAGGCTGTCCGCAAGGCCAATGGAGGGGTGCATCCCGTCAGGGCCGGAGGACACCACACTTTCCCCGGTGATGACGGTGCTGTCCAGGTACGTTCCCGCGGCAATCACCACCGCCTTGCAGGGGTAGATCGCCCCAAGCTGGGTGCGGACGCCGGAAACGGCTCCGTTCTCCGTCAGCACCTCCACAATCTGGGCCTGCTTTAATTGCAGTCCCGCCTGCATTTCCAGGGTGTGCTTCATAAATTCCTGGTACTTCCGGCGGTCTGCCTGGGCACGGAGGGAGTGGACGGCAGGGCCCTTGCCCCGGTTGAGCATCCGGTACTGGATGCAGCTGTGGTCGGCGGCAATGCCCATTTCGCCCCCCAGGGCGTCCAGCTCCCGGACCAGATGGCCCTTGCCGGTGCCGCCGATGGCGGGGTTGCAGGGCATATTGCCCACGGCGTCTAAGTTGATGGTAAAGAGAATGGTGCGGCAGCCCAGCCGGGCGGCGGCGAGAGCCGCCTCAATTCCGGCATGCCCCGCGCCCACGACGGCTACGTCGCAGCTTTCCGCATAATAGGTGGTCATATTCTCTCCTCTTATTTCAGCCAGGCTTCCACCATCGCACGGCAGGAGCGGCTCATCTCTTCACTGAAGGCGCTGTTCCACTTTCGCTGGCAGAACCTGCGGATGTAATCCTGTAATTCCTCCCCGGTCTTACCCTGCTGAGTTTCCAGCATCCGGGGCATCCGGGCGGCTTTTTCCAGGTCGTAGCCGTTTTCATGCACCAGATCGGAAACAGCATGACGGGGCGGCTTGGGCCGGCTCAATTGCTGCTTGGTGGGATAGCCCATGCATAGCATGGCGGCGGGGACCACATACTGGGGCAAGCCCAGCAGTTCCCTGTGGTATTCAAAGTTTTCCGTAATGTCCCCGATGTAGCAGCTGCCAAGGCCCAGACTGTGGGCGGCTACCACAGCGTTCTGGGCGGCAATGATGGCGTCTGCCTCCGCCAGAAACAGGTCCCCTAAATCGGGCTTCCGGACGGTGTCCAGGTTGGCGCAGAACACGTCGTACCACCGGCGGTAATCGGCACAGAAGATCAGCACCATAGGGGCGGTGGCGATGAAGGGCTGATGGTCGCAGCTGACCGAGAGCTTGGCCTTCTTTTCCGGGTCGGTGATATCCAAAATAGTATACAGGGCCATGTTCCCGGCGGAGGGGGCCTGAATGGCGGCTTCCAGAATGGCCTTCTTCACATCCTCCGGCACGGGCCGGTCTTCGTAGACCCGGACGGATTTCCGGTCATGAAGCTGACGTAACGCTTCATTCATGGGTTTCTTCCTCCTTGGGCTTCTTCTCCTCCGGAGGCAGAAGAAAGGGCTTGCACACCACCTCGCACCGGTTGATGGGGGTGCCCAGAGCATGGAACTTTTCCTCGTACCCGGTCATGACGCCCACCACGCCGTCTTTGTGAAGATCCCGGGTCAGGTTTTTGACCTCCAGGCCGCAGGCATCAAACTCCTCCAGGGAGTATTCAAACAGGGGCGCGTTGTCGGTTTTAAAGTGAAACTCTCCACCGGGACGTACCACATGACAGTATTTATTGAGAAAACTGCGATGGGTCAGGCGGCGCTTGGCGTTCTTCTTCCGGGGCCATGGGTCGGGGAAGTTGATGAACAGCCGGTCAATCTCCGCCGGGGCGAAGATTTCCTCCATGTTGGCTACGTCCATATCGATGTAAAATACGTTATGCAGCCCCATGGCCTGGGCCTTCTCCATGGCCACCACCATGGCCTCCCGGCACCGCTCCACGGCGATGAGCAGCACATCGGGATTAAGCTCCGCCGTTTCGGCGGTGAACTTGCCTTTCCCGCAGCCCACCTCCACCCAAAGGGCGGTGCAGCCGGGCATCAAACTCCGCCAGTTTCCTTTCAGGCTTTCGGGGCTGGTAATCCGCAGTTCGGCGCATTTCTCCATCCGGGGATCCAGGTTCTTCATTTTCCGCATTCGCATAGAATATCCTCCAAAGGGCAGTTCCCCTCACTTTTTCGTATGCCATTATAACAGAAGCAAGGCAGAGAAATCAAGTCGTGGAGAGATGCTTTTCAGGAATAATGGCCCATAACGAGATAAGTATTTGCATTCTTCGCAGTTTTGTCGTATACTCTTAGGGAAAAGAAACAGACTGGGCTACCTGGCCTGGCCTTGCCAAATTTGGAAGGAGCATTTTCCATGAATACCATTGCAAACAAAACCTTTGACGAAGAGCGTGCCCTGTACGCTTCCCGGGACGTGCTCGTCACCGACTGCCGTTTTGACGGCCCCGCCGACGGCGAAAGCCCCCTGAAGGAGAGCCGGGATATCGCGGTAGCAAACTGCTATTTTAACCTCCGTTATGCCTTTTGGCATGACCACAACCTGAAGCTGACCGATTCCGAACTGACTCCCGCCTGCCGGGCGGCTCTTTGGTACTGTGAGGACGTGGATATCCGGGACACGAAGCTGCACGGCATCAAAGCCCTGCGGGAGTGCGGCAGAGTGGGCCTTCACGGCTGCGACATTCTCTCTCCGGAGTTCGGCTGGTTTACCCGGGACATCACCATGGAGGACTGCACCGTGGAGGCGGAATACTTCATGATGCGCTCACAGCGGCTCCACTTTCGGAACGTCCGCCTGAACGGGAAGTATTCCTTCCAGTACATCACCGACTCCGTGTTTGAAAACTGCGAGTTTTATACCAAGGACGCCTTCTGGCACGGCAAGAACATTGTGGTGAAAAACAGCGTGGTGAAGGGCGAGTACCTGGCCTGGTACAGCGAAAACATCACCTTTGACCACTGCAGGATCATCGGCACTCAGCCCCTGTGCTACTGCAAGGGCCTGAAGCTCATTGACTGCGAAATGGTGGATACCGACCTGAGTTTTGAGCGCTCCGAAGTGGAGGCTACCCTTACTGCCCCCATTGTCAGCATCAAGAACCCTCTGGCCGGACACATCTATGTACCCGCCGCCGGGGAGATCATCCGGGACATCGATGGGGCCCAGGGTGAAGTGATCCTGGGGACCAGGGAGTGAGCCGGATGGGCCGAAAGAGAAAAGCCGTCGCCAGGGCTGCTGGTGCGCTGGCGGGTGTCTCTGCCCTGGCCGCCGGGGTCTCCTACCTGACCACCCGGTTCTTTGTCCGGGCGGCCCTGGACCGGAAGAAGCCCAAGGCCATGGAGGCGACCCACCGCCGGGCCTCCGGCAGTAAAGGAAACGATGAATTTCGCCATTTCCGGGCCGCCGCTGCCCAAAGGCTGCTGGAAGAAGAAACCCAGCCGGTATTCCTGACTGCCCAGGACGGCGTGCGGCTGGCGGGGCACTGGTACCCCTGCGAAAACCCGGAGCGGGTCGTTATTGCCGTCCATGGCTGGCGCACCACCTGGAACCGGGACTTCGGTATGATGGCGGATTTCCTCCACGAAAGTGGCTGCGATGTCCTGTTTATCGAGCAGCGGGGACAGAATGACAGCGGCGGAGACTATATGGGCTTCGGTGTTACGGAGCAGTTTGACTGCCAGGACTGGGCGCAGTGGGTGATTCGGTGCAAATCGGACAGCCTGCCCATTTACCTCTACGGCGTTTCCATGGGTGGGGCTACGGTGTGCATGGCCGCGGGCCTGCCCCTTCCGGAAACGGTGCATGGAATCATCGGGGACTGCGGCTTTACCTCCCCGGACGCCATCTGGAAGCATGTTGCCGAGGATAACTTCCATGTGCCCTATGGGATTAATCGGCGGATGGCCGGGCATCTCTATCAGAAACGCAACCAAATAAACCCCTTCCACTATTCCGCTGTGGAGGCCCTGGGCAGGACTCAGATTCCCGTCCTGCTGATCCACGGGGAGGAAGACCAGTTCGTCCCTGTGGAGATGGCAAGAGAAAACTTTGAGGCCTGCGCTTCCCCCAAGCGGCTGCTGATCGTGCCGGGAGCGGGCCACGCTATGAGCTATTATACGGATCCGGAGGGTTACGAGACCGCCCTTCGGGACTTTTGGAAGGATTTTGACGGGGAAACGGGAACATCTTCCGTACTCGAGGGGAGTGAGGAACCGTGACCCTGGAAGACTTCTTTCATAGGAACCCCAGAGTAGCCCTGGCATTTTCCGGCGGGGTGGACTCGGCGTACCTGCTGTATGCTGCCTGCCGGAGCGGGGCGGAGGTGCGGCCTTACTATGTGAAGACCTGCTTCCAGCCGGAATTTGAGTTCCAGGATGCCAAGACCCTTGCCGAAGCCCTGGGCGTTCCCATGACCGTGGTAGAGGTCCCCATTTTGGAAAGCGAAGCAGTCCGGAAAAATCCCGGGGATCGGTGTTACTACTGCAAGAAAACCATTCTGAACGCGATTTTGGAGCAGGCCCGCCGGGACGGCTATGATATTCTGCTGGATGGAACCAACGCTTCCGACGATATTTCTGACCGTCCGGGCTATCGGGCCTTGCGGGAGCTGGAGGTCCGCTCCCCTCTGCGGGAGGCGGGGCTGACCAAGAAAGCGATCCGGGAAAAATCCCGGGAGGCGGGCCTCTTTACTTGGGACAAGCCCGCCTACGCCTGCCTCGCCACCCGGATTCCCGCCGGGGTGCCCATTGAAGAAAAGGACCTTGCCGCTATCGAGCGGGGAGAAAAGGCCCTGACAGAACTGGGGTTCCGGGACTTCCGGCTTCGGCTTTTGGGTTCCGCCGCCAAGCTGCAGGTGCGGGAGGAACAGATGGAACGGGTTTTGGCGAAACGCACCCAGATTCGTCAGGCTCTTCGGGAGGATTTTTCCGACATTTTGCTGGACTTGGAGGCAAGACCATGAATACGCGAAAACTATTGGAGGACGTCAGGTCCGGCGCGGTCAGCGTGGACAGCGCTCTGCTGGAGCTGAAAAAAGAACCCTTTGAGGACCTGGGCTTCGCCAAGATCGACACCCACCGGAAGCTCCGGCAGGGTGTGGCGGAGGTGATCTACGGGGCGGGCAAGACCCCGGAGCAGATCACCGGCATCGCCCGGCGAATGCTGAATGAGGGGCAGAAGACCATTCTCATCACCCGGCTGTCGGAAGAGGCCGCCGGGAAGCTGGACCTGCCATTTGTCTATCACAAAGACGCCAAAATCGGCATTGTGGGGGAATTGCCCCCCATAGACGGCCAGGGGAAGATCGTCGTTGCCACGGGAGGCACCAGCGATATTCCCGTAGCCGAGGAAGCGTCGCTGACGGCCCAGGCATTGGGCAATGAGGTCGTTCGGCTGTATGATGTGGGAGTGGCGGGAATCCATCGGCTCCTGTCCCACACGGACGACCTGATGAGCGCCCGGGTGGTCATCGCCATCGCGGGGATGGAAGGGGCGCTGGCCAGCGTCATCGGCGGGCTGGTGGACTGCCCGGTGATCGCCGTTCCCACCAGCGTGGGCTATGGCACGGCCTTTGGCGGCGTCACCGCCCTGCTTTCCATGCTCAATTCCTGCGCCAGCGGCGTTTCTGTGGTGAATATCGACAACGGCTTCGGGGCCGGATATCTTGCCAGCATGATCAACCATATAGGAGGGTGACGGAATGAAAACACTGTATCTGGACTGCGGCATGGGGGCGGCCGGGGATATGCTGGCCGGGGCCCTGCTGGAGCTGATTCCGGACAGAACCAAGGTCCTGGAAACCCTGAACGGCCTGGGACTGCCCGGGGTGGAGATTTCCGCCTGCCCTGCCCAAAAGTGCGGCATCACCGGCACCCATTTTTCCGTCACCGTTCACGGTCAGACGGAGGAAAGCCACGACCACGATCCTGTCCATGACCATACGCACGAACATACACATGAACAGTCCCATGGCCACGAGCATCATCACCACAGCAGCATGGAGGAGCTTACCCACCTGGTGGAGGGTATGAAGGTGTCCGAAAAGGTGCGGCAGGATGTATTGAATGTATACCAGCTGATTGCCCAGGCGGAGAGCGGCGTCCACGGGGTGCCCGTCAGTGAAATTCATTTTCATGAGGTGGGTGCCCTGGACGCCCTGGCGGACATCACCGCCGTGTGCCTGCTGATGGAGAAGCTTTCCCCGGACCGGGTGGTCGCCAGCCCTGTCCATGTGGGCAGCGGCCATGTCCGCTGCGCCCACGGGATTCTGCCCGTGCCCGCACCCGCTGCCGCAAAGCTGCTGACAGGGATTCCCATTTACGGCGGCGAGATTCAGGGAGAGCTGTGCACCCCCACCGGAGCGGCTCTTCTGAAATACTTCGTCACTTCCTTTGGTACACTCCCGGTTCTGAAGGTCAGCGCCACAGGCTACGGCATGGGCATGAAGGATTTCCCCATTGCCAACTGCCTTCGGGCCATGCTGGGGGAGGAAGGCAGCGAAGATTCGGTTATGGAACTGAGCTGTAACCTGGACGACATGACCGGCGAGGAGATCGGCTTTGCTATGGAAGCCCTCCTTGCCGGCGGGGCGCTGGATGTGTACACCGTCCCCATTGGCATGAAGAAGTGCCGCCCGGGCACCCAACTGAACGTGCTGTGCCGCCCCCGGGACCGGGACCGGTTCGCAGCGCTAATCTTCCGGCATACCACCACCCTGGGCATCCGGGAGACAGAAAAGCGCCGCTGTACCTTACAGCGGCGGGAGGAAGTCAGAGATGGCATTCGCTGGAAGATTTCCGAGGGCTGCGGCGTCCATCGGGAAAAGCCGGAGTATGAAGACCTGGCGGCGCTGGCCCGGGAAAAGGATGCCAGTCTGCTGGAAACGAAGAAAAAGCGGCTGTAGCAAAACAGCAGGAGGCAGACTATGTGGGCGGAAGGAAAGGTGCGGATCATTGACATCGCCACAGACCTGGGGGTCAGCACCGCCACGGTTTCCAATGTGATCCACGGAAAGACCAAAAAGATTTCTCCCCAAACCGTAAAACGGGTCCAGGAGGCCCTGGAACGGCGGGGATATATCCCCAACATGGCGGCGACCCTCCTTGCCCAGAATGATTCCCGGATCATCGGTGTGGTGGTAAACAACCACGCCAAATATGAGGGGCGGCTGCTCATGGACCCTTTTGTGGCAGGAGCCGTGAACTATCTCTCGGATGCCATTGAGGAAAACGGCTGGTTCATGATGGTAAAAAAGGCAAATAGCATTATGGAGGCCGCCAAATTTGCCTCCATGTGGAACATGGACGGGATGGTGCTGCTGGGCTTCTGCGAAGATGACTACCAGCTGCTCCGGGACAGCATCCGCATTCCCTTTGTGGTCTACGACGGGTCCCAGGAAAACGGCAGCCGGTTCTGCAATACCTGTATCGATAACCGGGACGGGGGACGGCAGATGGGCGCCCATTTCCGGGAACTGGGCCATAAACGGGTACTGTACCTGGCGGATAACCGGGAAGGAGTGGACCTTCACCGGTATGAAGGGCTGTGTGATGGTCTTGGCTTTGCAGCGGACTATTGGGAAATCCCTATGGAAAGCACGGAGCGGCAGGCCTTTTATGGGACCCAAATGGCGCAGCTGCGGAAGTTTACCGCCGTCTTTGCCGCCTCTGATGCCTACGCCGTGGAGGTCATGGGCCTGCTCCAGAGAGCCGGAGTTCGGATCCCGGAGGATATGAGCGTCGGGGGCTTTGATGACGGAGAGGTTTGCCGTCAGGTGTTTCCTGCTATGACCTCTGTCCGGCAGGACCTCCAAAGAAGGGCGGACACCGCCATTGGGCTTTTGAAAAAAATGAAGGAAACCCCAGACTTTTCACGCAATGTCTTGCTGCCCGTTTCCCTGGTTATCCGGGAAAGCACTGGAAGATTATGCGATTAACCTTTTGGGTTATGCGATTAACCTATTGCAACATCCCTCTTTCTCCGGTATACTCGTGGAAGAAAGAGGGTGTTTTTATGAAGAAAAAAAGTTTTCTCGCGTCCGCCCTGGGCATTGCCATTCCTGTGGGACTGCAATCCATGCTCCAGTCGTCCTTTTCCATGATCGACCAGCTTATGGTGGGACAGCTGGGGACCACGGCGGTGTCTGCCGTGGAGGTGGCGGGACGGCCTGCGTTTATTTACAGTGTAGTCACCGGCGCCGTTGCCGCCATCGCAGGAATCATGATCTCCCAGTATCTGGGGATGAAGGACAGCGATATGGCAGACCGAAGCCTGTCTGTAAATCTTGCGATAACGGCGGTTCTTGCCGCCCTGTTTACGGCTCTGTGTCTTTCCGTTCCAGATCAGATCGTAGGGATTTTCGTGGGGGATGCCCCGGCCATCCGCAGCGCCGGAGGGGCGTATCTCCGGATTATTGTGTGGACGTATCTGCCCATGGGGATCGCCTCTATCCTTGCGGTGATGATCCGGTGCATGGATAAGGCTGTGTGGCCGCTGGCGGCGGGGATCACCTCGGCGGTGGTGAACACAGGCTTAAACTATGTGCTGATCTTCGGACATCTGGGCTTCCCGGCCATGGGCATCACCGGAGCGGCCATTGCCAGCGTAATCTCCCAGCTGGTCAATCTCCTTCTGATCTTCCTCATGTTCTGCTTTTTGCGCCGGGGCAAGAGATTCCACTTTAACCTGCGGGTGGGAAAGGCCTTCTGGAGCCAGTATCTTGCCATGCTGTGGCCTCTGCTGGTGACAGAGTTCCTGTGGAGCCTGGGCCAGAACGTCAATACCTTCATCTATGGCCACTTGGATCCTGGAGATTTGGCGGCCATGTCCATGACCGGCCCTGTTCAGGGCCTGTTCATCGGCGCGCTGAGCGGCGTTTCCCAGGCAGCGGGCATCCTCATCGGAAAACGGCTGGGGGCAGGGGAATACAGGGAAGCCTATGGAGAATCCAAAAAGCTGGTGGGCTATGGCCTGGCAGGCAGCCTGATCCTGTCGGTGGTGCTGATTGGGATTCGAGACTTCTATGTGACGCTGTATAACGTGGAGCCCCAGGTTCAGGAGACGGCGGGAATGCTGCTGCTGGCCTTTGCCATGCTGGCTCCGGTGAAGGTGGCGAACATGATCTTAGGGGGCGGCGTGGTGCGCAGCGGCGGGAAAACTGGCTATATCATGGTCATTGACGTGGTGGGCACCTGGCTGGTGGGGGTGCCCCTGGGACTGGTGACGGCGTTTGTGTTCCATATGCCGGTATTCTGGGTTTACTTTATCCTGTCCCAGGAGGAACTTGTCCGGCTGATCATGACTGTTTTCGTATTTAAGCGGGGCGGCTGGATGAACCGGTTGGAGGCTGCCAGAGATTAACCGTCAAAAAATCGGCCAGCGCCGAAAAAGGCGCTGGCTGGTTTTGGGGGGAAGCTTTACTCAGATACCGGATAGAACAGGTCCAGCAGAGACTCCGTATTGTCCTCCATATAGCTTGCCAGGGTCAGGGTGACAAGATACCTCCCACCGGGCTTCGTGTCGAAAAGCTGGATTAAGTAGTAGGGAACATCTACACCGTTAGACGTGTAGGATGCCTCGCAGTGAGCAGCCCAGTGCTCCTGGCCAAGGAAGCTTACTTTTACTTTGTTCATGGAGTAAAGTGTGATTCCGGACTGAGCGAAATTGTCTGCAAGTTGGTCCTTTTGACTGAGGTAAAGATCGATGTAATCCTCTTGCGAAAGAAAAACGGATGATAGACGCGACCGAGTGTCAACATAGTTATAGATTATGTTTATGGATGTGAGGTCTGTAACATTTTCTGCCGCCATATCCAAAATGTACTGGTATTCCTCGTGATTGTCTATCATTTTATCGTCCTGGAGCATCTCCTGGGTCAGATCCGAAAGATCCTGAAGTTCCTCGGCAGTGTAGTACTCCCAGTTTTCATCCAGCGTACAGCCGTAGCCCACATAGGCGTTTTCATAGATACCGCCTACCATCCGGCCCAGACTGACGGTGGGCGCTTCGGTTTCCGCCGGGGCGGTGGTTTCCTGAGCCGCTGGGGCGGGGGTGATGGTGCCTGTCGGGGCTGTTTTTCCGGAACAGCCGGAAAGTGTCATGGCCAGAGCCAGAATCAGCGCCAGCCGGGAAAGGTTTTTCTTCATTTCTATGCCTCCAGTTTTTCTTTCTCTCCGCGTTTGATGTCCGATCATGCCCCAAGCCTTTTGGCTTGGGGCGTATGCGTTATGCCAGTGCCGCGCCATCTACGTGGAGGACCTCTCCAGTGACATAGCTTGCCAGGTCGCTGGCCAGATACAGATAGGCGTTGGCAATGTCCAGAGCCTCTCCTACCCGGCCAAGGGGAATTCCGGCGGAGATTCTTGCCACCGTTTCCTCTGGCAGGGCTGCCACCATGTCGGTCCTGGTAACACCGGGGGCCACGGCGTTGACACGGATGTGGTCCTTAGCAAGCTCCCGGGCCAGGGACCGGGTCAGCCCGTTGACGGCGTACTTGGAAGTGGGGTAGCCGCAGCCGGCAGGCTGGCCATTGATGCTGACCATGGAGCTGGTGCTGATGATCACGCCGCCGCCCTGCTCCCTCATGATCCGGGCCGCCGCCTGGGAACAGACGAAGACCGCCTTCACATTCAGGTCCATTATTTTGGAAAACTCCTCAAGGGTGTAGTCATACAGGCTGGTCCGGGAAGAAATGCCCGCGTTGTTTGCCAGAATATCCACGCTGCCAAAGGTTTCCTTCACGGAGGCAAAAGCCTTTGCCACTTCTTCCGGGTTGCACAGATCCGGCCAAATTCCCATGACACGTCCTTCATACCCGGAAAGCCTAGATATGGCCTTGTCCACGGTTTCCTTCCGGGAACCGGCTATGGCAACCTTTGCGCCGTTTTCCAAGTACCGCTCCACAATGGAAAAGCCAATTCCTCTGGTGCCGCCGGTCACGATCGCAGTTTTTCCCGTTAACATATGCATTCCTCCTTATTTTGTCAGATGTTTAGAATATACGCTTTAGACTTCCCTGGTTTACACTGCTTCATCCAGGTTCCTATCGCTTTTATATGCTGGGGGGCAGGCCTTTTTGTCTGCCCCTTTTGGGAATTCTCAATGCGGGCGCTTAGCAGGTCGCGCCGCCCTTGACAGTCTTTTTCAAAATGGCTTCCTTATCGATGGCCTGGGTGAGCAGCTTGTCATTTACGTAGTCGAAGCCCAGCCGGGCGACGGTGTCGGCGAACCGCTCGCCAGTTTGACCCTCGTCCCGGAACAGGAGGATGGCTCTCTCCACCACGTCGATGACCTCTTCCTCGCTGGTAAAGACCTTGGTCAGCGGCAGGCCGTGGGCCGTCTTCTTGCCCCACCGGCCGCCGATGTAGACGCGGTAGCCGTCCATGTACTCGATGGCGTCAAACAGACACTTACTCTTGCAGCGGCCGCAGTTGTTGCAGACGCTGGGGTCAATGTGAATCTTGCCGTCTTCCATATGGGCAACCTTGATGGGGCAGTTCAGCTCCACCTGGCACTTCTTGCAGCCCCGGCACTTACTATAGTCCACCATGGGGACCCGCTGGCCGATGATGCCCAGATCGTTCAGGTCGGGCTTGACACAGTTGTTGGGACAGCCGCCCACGGCAATCTTGAACTTATGGGGCAGGGTGACGCCGTGATAGCCCACATAGAACTTCTCATGGAGCTTTTCGCTGAGGTCGTAAGTATCGATGAGGCCGTACTGGCAGGTGGTACCCTTGCAGGACACCACGGGCCGCACCAGACTGCCGGTGCCGCCGGTGGACAGGCCGTGTTCGTTCAGGAAGTCAATGACGTTCTGGATGTTCTCGTACTTGACACCCTGGATTTCCAGGGTCAGACGGGTAGTCATGGTGACGGCGCCGGAGCCAAATTTGTCCGCCGCTTCCGCGATGACCCGCTGCTCCTCCGCGGTGATCTTGCCGTTGCGGGTGATGACACGGACGTTGAACACATCGCTGTAGCGCTTATCCTGGAGACAGCCCAGGCCCTTGACCCGCTTGATCTCCTCGGGAGGCAGCTTGCCACCCTCAAACTGTACCTTTACGTTGTTCAGGGTCAGGCCACCCTCCAATGCCCGGGTAGCGGTGTAGCCCATGGCCTTCAGACGGTTTTGCAGGAAGTAGCCCCGCTTGCCCTTGGCGCAGACCAGCAGCAGCTTTTCATCCAGGCCCAGACCCTCAATGGGGCCAGTGACCTTGGCGAGGTCCACCCACTTAGCCCCGGGAATGGCGGGAGCGGGGGAGACGTCAATGACCTTGTAGCCCTTGGCCTTTCCTGCTAAGTATTCGGCGGGGGTGAAGGACTCATATTCGCCGCTGAGCTTGTTTTCCAGGATGTAGCAGGCCTGGGTGAAGGGATGGATGGCGGTGGAGAAGGGGGGCGCATAGGCAAAGTCCATGGTATCGAAGTCCTCTACCTTCAGCCCGGCGGAGATGCCCACCACAGCAATGTCCACCATTTTGTCCACCGCGCCCGCGCCCAGCACCTGGATGCCCAGGAGCCGGTGGGAAGCCCGGTCGGCAATGAGCTTGGTGGTGAAGGTGTCGGAATCTGGATAGTAGTGGGCCTTGTCGTCGGTGACGCAGGTGGCGGTGATTACGTCGTAGCCCGCGTTCTTTGCCTGCTCTTCCGTCAGGCCCGTGCGTCCGGCGTTGAGACCGGAAAGCAGCTTCACCACGCCAGTGCCCAGGCAGCCGCCATAGGGGGCGGTGGTGCTGGTGAGGTGCTTGGCAAGGAGCCGGCCGGTGATGTTGGCCGTGGAGCCCATGGCGGACCACTGACCCTTGCCGGTGATCCGGTTGCGGACCTGGGCGCAGTCGCCCACGGCGTAGATATCCGCCAGATTGGTGCGCTGATACTCGTCTACGAGAATCGTACCCTTGAACATTTCCAGACCGCTGCCATTCAGGAAGCCGGTGGCGGGCCGGACGCCGATGGCAAGAACCACCACCTCGCCCTGGAAGTCGCCCACGCCGGTGCGGATGCCGGAAGCCTTGTCCTGCCCCAGAACCTGGGTCAGGCCCGCCCCAGTGACGATCCGGATGCCGTTGCCCTGGAGCTTACGGCGGATGATGCCTGCCATTTCGGCGTCGAAGAGGTTGGGCATGACCTGGGAGGCCATATCTACCACGGTGACTTTTAAGCCCTTACTGAGCAGATTCTCCGCAATCTCCAGGCCGATGAAGCCGCCGCCGACCACAACGGCGCTGCGGCAGCCGTTCTCGTCCACATAGCTTCTCAGGCCGATGGCATCATCGGGGGTCCGCATGGTGAACACACCGGGTAAGTTCTTGCCGGGGACGTCCGGCACGAAGGGCGCCGCGCCGGTGGCGATGATCAGCTTGTCATAGAGAACCGTCTCCCCGTTTGCGAAGGACACAGTCTTCCCGGCAGGATCCACCCCCACCGCTTCCATACCGGTCTTCACGGCGACGCCGGTGAGGCCCGTGTATTTGGCGGGGGTGTTGACGATCAGCTCGTCCCGGGTTTCAATGCTGCCGCCTACATAGTAGGGAAGGCCGCAGCCAGCGTAGGAAATATCCGTGCCCTTGGTATAGATGGTGACCTCGGCGGAGCGGTCCTGCCGTTTCAGCTTGGCCGCTGCCTTGGTACCGGCGGCAACGCCGCCAATGACAACAATGTTCATGGTAGTTTCTCCTTTATGGCTTAAATTCGTGGTGGTGTCAGGGGGTGATTCCCCTTTTTCCTTGGCTTCATAAAATATATTATAGTGGCAAAGTCGCCAAAAGTCAACTGGAATGCTTTCTCAAAACCGTGGGATTCACTAAAATACATGGCAGAAAGAGACCCCCGAACCCTTTCGGGTCCGGGGGCGGGCATGTTACAGAACATGCACATTATCCTTCTGGAAGTCTACCCAGGCGCTGTCGCCCACCTGGTAAATCTTCTTGTTCTTGGGGTTAAAGTCCGTGATTTTCACAAGGCTGTCGCCTACCATCACATGGTAATTCTGATAAGAACCCATGAAGCAGGAAACAACCACCTTGCAGGGAAGCACACCGCTGTCTGCCAGCAGAGCGGATTCCGGACGGAGCACCAGAGTGCAGTCCTTCCCCTCAGGCAGTTCGGAAACGCCTACCACCGGCACGGGAACGCCATCCACGGTGACAACGCCGGTGTCCCCATCCTTCCCGGAGAGCCTGCCCCGGAGGAAGTTGGCCTCGCCGATGAAGTCCGCTACAAACTCATTGGCTGGGTGGTAATAGATTTCCTGAGGCGTACCGATTTGGGCAACTACGCCCTTTTCCATAATGATGATCTGGTCGGACAGGGCCATGGCCTCAGACTGGTCGTGAGTCACATAGATGGCAGTGATCCCCGCCTCCTGCTGGATCCGGCGGATCTCCGTCCGCATGGACACCCGCAGCTTGGCGTCCAGGTTGGAAAGCGGCTCGTCAAAGAGCAGCACACCCGGCTCCAGCACCAGCGCCCGGGCCAGAGCCACACGCTGCTGCTGGCCGCCGGAGAGCTGATTGGTCATCCGCTCCTCCATGCCCTCCAGACCCACCAGCTTCAGGATGCTGGTGACTTTTTCCCGGATGGTGGCCTTGTCCAGCTTGCGCAGCTTCAGACCATAGGCCACGTTGTCAAAAATATTGTAGTGGGGCAGCAGGGCGTAGCTCTGGAAGACCATGGCCGTGTCCCGCTTGTTGGGGGTCAGAGCGTTGATGGGTTCGTCGCCTAAGTAGATTTCCCCCTCGTCTGGGCTTTCAAAGCCTGCAATCATCCGCAGGGTGGTGGTTTTGCCGCAGCCGGAGGGGCCAAGGAGCGTGACGAAGGAGCCGGGGGTGATGTCCAGGGTGGTGTCCTTCACGGCGTAGAAGTCCTTGCCGGTTTTTGGATCCTGATAGATTTTCGAAATATGTTCCAGGCGAACGCCCTTTTTCTCTTTTGCCATATTAATCGGCCTCCTTGATTTTCCGGCTGGTTCCGAAATATTTGATGAACAGGTTCATAAGCAGCACCGAACCGTAGGTGATGCAGATCAAAATGGTTGCGAACGCGCAGGCAATGCCATAGGAGCCCTTTTCCGCGAATTCGTTGATCTGCACGGTAATGAGCAGGAACTGGGGCGTTACCAGCAGAATCACGGCGGAAATGGCGGTGATGCTGCGGACGAAGGCTGTGACCAGACCGCTGAGGAAGGAATCCTTAATGAGGGGCAGGGTGACGGTCATGAAGACCTTGAAGCTGTCCGCGCCCATGTCGTAGGCGGATTCTTCGATGCTCTTGTCGATCTGCCGGAGGGCGGAGATGCCGCTGCGGGTGCCGGTGGGCAGGGAGCGCACCACGAAGACGATAATCAGAATGGCTGCGCTGCCATAGATCCCTTTCAGGAAGCCTGTACCGAAGACACCGTTTACGAAGCCCCGGATGTAGCCGATACCCAGAACCGTACCGGGAACGGCCATGGCCAGCATGGACACGAACTCAATGAAGCCCTTGGCCTTAAATTTCCGTTTCACCACCAGATAGGAGATGATCATGCTGAGCAGGGCGGTAATGGGGGCCGAAGCCAGGGACAGCAGGAAGGAATCCTTAAATGCCTTGAAGCCCTTGTACCGGCTGAACACCAGCCCAAACCACTTGGTGGTCAGGTGGAAATCATAGCCCCAGGTCTTAAACAGAGCGCCAATGGGAACGCACAGATACATGAGGATGACGAAAACGGCGATCAGAGAGCACAAAACCGAGAGAGGGGCGGTGACGCTTCGGTCCTCGATTCGCATTCTGCCTCGGGAGGCCTTGCCGGTAAGGGTGGCCGCCGTTCGCTTTTCCAGCACATATTTCTGCACCATATACATAGCCAGCGTAATGGCCAGCAGCACCACGGCCATGGCCGCCGCGCCCTGTTTATCGTAAGCGCCGGTAATCTGTAAGTAGATGGTGGTGGCCAGCGTATCGTAGGAGCCGCCGATGATCATGGGATTGGCAAAGTCGGCGATGGACTCAATGAAGGTCACTAAAAACGCGTTGCCGAGACCCGGCAGAATCAGGGGAAGGGTCACGCTGGTGAAGACCTTGCTCCGGGAAGCGCCCATATCCCGGGCGGCTTCCTCCAGAGAGGGGTCAATGTTTTTGAGTAACCCCTTGAGCATCATATAGCACACCGGGAAGAAGGTCAGAGTCTGGACAATGACGATGCCCCAGTAGCCGTAGACGCTGTTGTCATAGATCTTCAGCAGATACCGGGTGATGATGCCCGCTTTGCCGAAGAGCATAATCATGGAAAGGGACAGCACGAAGGGAGGTGAGACCACTGGCAGCATGGACACCACCTGGAACAGTCCACCCATAAATTTTGTGCGAAGCTTTACGTACACTTCCACATACGCAAACAATAGTCCGATGAGGGTGGAGAAAATGCCCACGGCAAAGCCCACCTTCAATGTGTTGGTAATGGCGGTGCGGAAGGTCTTCATCTGAAAGATCCGCTGGAACACGGAGGTGGTCAGGCCGGTCTCGGTACCGTACACACTGTCCACCAGCAAGATTGCCAGAGGGTAGAGAATAAATAAGGTCAGAAACGCAATGAGAACCACGATGGTGGTGACCATAATGGGGTCAGCCATCAGCTTTTTCCGTTCCAGCGCTGCGCCTTGGCGGGTAGCCATCCGTGGATTCCTCCTTTCTACATAGAAAAAAGCGGGGGATGGAGGCTACGCTCCATCCCCCTGGTTTTGGATATGTCTCGGGATAATCGGGAAGCTTACTCGGTCTTGAAGCGGTCGTCACCGCCGCCCAGAGCGGTCATAACTTCCTCAATGTAGGTGCCGATGTTCTGCTTGGCATCCTCGAAGTCATAGTCCATGACGTTCTCGGGATCCAGGCCGAAGTCGGAAGCCTCCTTGGGCTGCTCGGCGTTGTCGATAACCAGGAACTGGTAGGAGCCGTTCTCCTTGGCCAGGTTGACGCACTCGGGGCTCAGAGCGTACTCAATCCACAGCTTGGCGGCGTTGGGATGGGCGCAGCCCTTGAAGATGGCGGTAGCGCCAATTTCGAAGGAAGTGCCGCTGGAGGGGATGATCAGCTCAATGTTGCCATAGCCGTTGTCCACGATCTGGGTGATGCCGTCGTGCAGGAAGCCAATGCCGATAACGCACTCACCGGTGCCCACGTTCTTGGAGGGGCCGGAGCCGGATTTGGTATAAACCTGAATGTTCTTGTCCAAATCCTTCAGGTATTGGATGCCTTCGTCGTGGCCGTACTTCTGAATCATGGTGTTGATGACCAATTTCGCGGTACCGGCGGTATTGTAGTTGGACAGCCAGATCAGATCCTTGTACTCTTCCTTGGTCAGATCCGCCCAGTCCTGAGGGGCTTCCAGACCCATGCGGTCCAGCTCATCCTTGTTGACCATGAAACCCAGAATGCCCTTGTAAATGCCATACCAGCAGCCATCGGCGTCCCGGTAAGCATCGCCCAGCAGGTGGGAGGCGTTGATGGCCTCATAAGGCTCCAGCAGGCCGGCAGCGGCGCAGACGTTGTAGGGATCGGTGGTGCCGCCGAACCAAACGTCGCCGGAGGGATTGCCATTTTCCTCTTCCACCTTGCTCTGAACCTCGCCGGTGGACAGACGCTGATACTGAACGGTGATACCGTACAGCTCCTGGAAATGCTCACAGGCAGCGGCTAAGTACTCTTCTTCACAGGAACCATAGACAACCAGAGTGCCTTCTGCCTGGGCAGCGGCAATCAGTTCTTCCATGGGATCGGCAGCAGGGGCTTCCGTCTCGGCGGGCGCGGTCGCGGCGGGTGCCTCGGTAGGCGCTTTGGTTTCAGCAGGTGCTTCCTTGGCGCCGCAGGCGGCCAGGCTCAGAACCATAACCAAAGAAAGCAGTACAGCAAGCAGCTTCTTCATTGATAATTTCCTCCTTTTTTGTTTGCTGATAATCAGCATCATTATTATACACTTTTAACAACCGCGTGTCAATAAAAAATTGAAATTTTACGCAGTTTTTACAAAAAATGGGGGCCCGTTTTACAATAGCCCCTTCCGGAAGGGGCCGCATTGAAGGAGCAAAATCCAGATAAGAAAGGGCTTGATTTTTTGATGGTTTTTTTCTATACTCTACATGGTAAATCCACAAAAAAAGAAGGGAGAGCCCTCTATGCCTCAATGGCTGAATAATGCTTGTTTTTATGAGATCTATCCCCAGTCCTTCCTGGACACCAACGCCGACGGCATCGGCGATTTTGCCGGGATTCTGGAGAAGCTGGACTACATCCGGTCCTTGGGCTGCAACGCCATCTGGTTGAACCCCTGCTTCTGCTCCCCGTTCCTGGACGCCGGATATGACGTTTCTGATTACTACACCGCGGCACCCCGGTACGGAACCAACGCGGATCTGAAGCGCATTTTCGAGGAGAGCCACAAGCGGGGGATGCATGTCCTGCTGGATCTGGTGCCCGGCCACACCTCCGTGGAGCATCCCTGGTTCCGGCAGTCCATGCAGGCGGAAAAGAACCCCTATACAGACCGCTATATCTGGACAGACGATGTTTGGGAAGCGCCGGAGGGCATGGCGTCCCTCCGGGGAATCAGTTCCCGAAACGGGGCCTGTGCCGTGAACTTCTTCTCCCACCAGCCTGCCCTGAACTACGGCTACTATCAGCGCGAAAAGCCCTGGCAGCAAGCCACAGACGCCCCCGGTCCCCGGGCCACCCTGGCGGAGATGATGAACGTCATGCGCTTCTGGCTCTCCATGGGCTGCGACGGCTTCCGGGTGGACATGGCCGCGTCTCTGGTCAAAAACGACCCGGAAAGCAAGGGCACCATGGCGCTATGGCAGGAGGTGCGGGAAGCCATATCGAAGGAGTTCCCGGAAGCGGCCCTGATCTCCGAATGGGGAGAACCGGACAAGTCTCTGGCTGGGGGCTTCCATATGGATTTTCTGCTCCACTTCGGCCCTTCCCATTATAATGACCTGTTCCGCTGTGACGAGCCCTTCTTCTCCAGCCGGGGCAGGGGCGACGCTTCCCAATTCGTAAAGACCTATCAGGCAAACCGAGAAAAGACCGGCGGCAAGGGACTGATGTGCATTCCCTCCGGCAATCACGATATGCACCGACTGGCTTACTATCTCCGGGGGGACGAGCTGAAGGTTGCCTTTGCCTTCCTGCTGTCCATGCCAGGCGCGCCCTTCCTTTATTACGGGGATGAAATCGGGATGCGGTATGTAGATGGCCTTACCTCCGTGGAGGGCGGCTTTGCGCGCACCGGTTCCCGCAGCCCCATGCAGTGGGACAGCACCACAAACGCCGGCTTCAGCGCCGCCCCGAAGGAGAAGCTGTACATCCCCATGGACGAGAGCGAAGACCGCCCCACGGTCCAGGCACAGCTGGCGGACGAAAACTCTCTGCTGCATGAGGTTCAGCGGCTGACGGCCATTCGGCAGAGCCATGAAGCCCTGCAAAGCAACGGGGAAATTACCTTCCTCTACGCGGAAGAAAACGCCTATCCCCTTGCTTATCTTCGCAGCGGAGAGAGGGAGGACATCCTGGTGATTCTCAATCCCTCTGACCGGGAAGTGTCCTTCCCCTGCGCTTACCTGCCGGAGAAAACTCTGTACGCCTTTGGCGCGGAGGCGGCCTTTGACGGCAAAACCGCCGTGACGGCCCCGTGCAGTGCGGGCTACTACCTGCTTCCCAAAGCGTAAACTCCATAAAAAGGAACCGGTTCACCCAATGTGAGCCGGTTCTGTTTTTTGCGCGCCTTCTCCACAAAGGGAGAGTAAAGCAGGCTGCCCTTTTTCTTTGACACCCTAAAATCTTAGAACTACGCGCTTGGCTCCCCCTTTGGGGGAGCTGGCGAGCGTAAGCGAGACTGAGAGGGTGGTTTTCAATTCAAAGAAGCCTTATATTCTTCTCCCCAGCTGCCCATGGCGTCCAGGATAGGCCGCAGGCTTTGCCCCAGAGGTGTCAGGCTGTATTCTACCCTGGGGGGCACCTCCGCGTATACGGTGCGGGTCAGCAGACCGCTTTCCTCCATATCCCGAAGCTGAGAAGTCAATACCTTCTGGGATACGCTGCCAATGGATTTTTTCAGTTCCCCGAACCGCTTGGTACCCGGCAAGAGATCCCGCAGAATCAGCACCTTCCATTTGTCTCCAATCAGCGTCAGGGTGGTTTCCACCGGGCAGGCGGGCAGGTCCTTGGCGGATTTTACTTCATTCATAGGGATTCCTCCATGGTTTCTATCGGATACTATACCCCCAATTATACCCTAAGGATCCGAATTCGTCAAGCCGCCCGGATAGTTACCGTCGGGTAACTACGCCACAATATTGTGCGTACTTTACAAGCAGAAAAAGTCTTCGTATAATAGGGCCAAGAGCTGAGGGGACGGCCGCTCCGCAGCAAAAGCAAATATTTTCAGGAGGCTAACCCTATGAACAAGAACACATTTTCCACCGTGACCCTCAATAAGGGCGAAATGAACGTATATGATTTTGGCGCTGTAAAGCTCCACGCTTACAAGACAAATGATTTTATCGATGATGAGGTCTTCATCCTGGAGAAGAACGGCAAGGCCGTGATCCTGGAATCCCCCTGCTTCTATGACAACATCCGGGAGCTGACGGCGTATCTGAAGGGCCTCCAGGTGGAGGGAATGCTCATTGCCTACCACGGCGCGGGGGCTTCCTTCCTGCCCGGTGTACCCAGATATGCCACGCGTAACGCCCTGGAATACTCGGAAAACGGCGGCGGAAAGGCGCTGATTGAGAACTTTGCCGGTGCCTTCGGGGAGATTTTCGATGCTTCCGTCCACCAGATCACCCATGTGATCGAAGCAGGGAAAGTAACCATCGGCGGTATGGACTTTGTCATCAAGCAGACCCAGGATGCCTTTGACGTGGAGATCCCGGAGATCAACGCGGTTTACACCCATATGCTGGGCCATGACTGCCATTCCATCGTCGCGAGCCCGGCCCACGCGGATGGAATCATTGCCGAGCTGAGAAGCTACATTGCCAGGGGCTTTTGTCTGATCCTGACCTCCCACTATACCCCGGAGGATCTGAAAGATGCCCAGACCAAGATCGACTATTTGGAAAATCTGAAGGGGATCGCGGCAAATTGCCCCGACAGGGACAGCTTCCGTGCCGAGGTAGGGAAGCAGTACCCTGGTTATAGCGGCCAGAATTACTTAGACATGACCGCAGGATTCTTCTTTGGTTAAATAGCCGGGGCCGTCCAACAGGCGGCCCCATTCTCCCGAAATGAGGTGAAGCACATGACCCAGGCAGAAAGAAGAGTCTATCTAATCACGTCGCTTTTGAACGAGGAGCCTCGGTATGATGGAATGGAGGTCCCCAAGGACGAGCAGGAGCAGAGAAGGCTTCTTCGGGCCCTGCTGAATATCCGGATGCCCGCACCGGTAAGGCCGGAATTTCTGGCCGTTCAGGACGCATACCTGCAAGAGGCAATCCGGCAAAAGGGCATTACCAGGCTGGAGGACCTGCCCCCGCTGGGGGAGGATCTCTATTTGTGGCGGGGAGATATCACGACCCTTTCCTGTGATGCCATCGTCAACGCGGCCAACAGCCAGATGCTTGGCTGCTTCTGTCCCAACCACGGCTGCATCGACAACGCCATTCACACCTACGCCGGGGTTCAGCTTCGCCTTGCCTGCTGGGAACAAAGGAAAAAACAGGGTTGGGAGGAAGAAACGGGTGGGGCGAAGATCACCCCTGCCTTCAATCTGCCAAGCCGGTATGTGCTGCACACGGTAGGCCCCATCGTCGGGAGCCGTTTAACAAAGCAGGACTGCGCCCTGCTTGCCTCCTGCTATCGTTCCTGCCTGGAACTGGCAGAGGAAAGGGGCTTAAAGAGTGTTGCCTTCTGCTGCATTTCCACAGGGGAGTTTCACTTCCCAAACCAAAGGGCGGCGGAAATTGCGGTTCAGACGGTGAAAGCCTACAAGGAGGCAACAAAAAGCAAAATGAAGGTGATTTTCAATGTTTTCAAGGAAACCGATTTTGTCATCTACCGGAGACTGCTCAGCGGGGATTGACCGGCTGAGAGCCGAACTGGAAACCGCTGACGCCGTTCTTGTTGGAGCGGGAGCGGGACTTTCCGCCTCCGCAGGTCTCAGCTACAGCGGGCAGCGGTTTGACAGGTATTTTTCCGACTTCCATGAAAAATACGGAATCACCGATATGTATTCCGGGGGCTTTTACCCCTTTGATACCCTGGAAGAATACTGGGCCTGGTGGAGCCGCCAGATTTTCTGCAACCGCTACGAAAAAGCGCCGAAGCCGGTCTATGACGATCTGCTGAAACTGGTTCAGGAAAAAGACTATTTTGTGCTGACGACCAATGTGGATCATCAGTTCCAGCTTGCAGGCTTTGACAAAAAGCGGCTGTTCTACACCCAGGGGGATTACGGTCTGTGGCAATGTTCCAAGGCCTGTCATGACAAGACCTATGACAATGAAGTGGTTGTCCGGCGGATGGTGTCGGAGCAGAAGGACATGAGAATCCCTTCAGAGCTGATTCCCCGGTGCCCGGTCTGCGGCGCACCCATGACCATGAACCTCCGGTGCGACGATACATTTGTCCAGGACGCGGGCTGGTACGCGGCAGCGGGGCGGTATGAGGACTTCCTTGGCAGGCATCGGGAGGATCATGTGCTGCTGCTGGAGCTTGGCGTGGGAGCCAATACCCCAGGCATCGTGAAATATCCCTTCTGGCGCATGACGGCCCGGAACGCAAATGCGGTCTATGCCTGCGTAAATAATGGGGAAGCGTATGCCCCAAGAGAAGTTAGGACGCGATCCATCTGCGTGAATGAGGATATCGGCCCAGTGCTGGACCGCCTGCTGTAAGAGAACAAAATCGGCTGCCTCCCTTTTTGGGGAGACAGCCGATTTGTGTGTGAATTATCCCAGAAGCTTCAGGCTGCCGGAGGCAATGCGCTTGCCGCTCCTGTGGTCAAAGAGCAGAATTCCGTCGCCCTTCACATGGATGCGTACCTTTGCGCCCAGAGTGAACAGCGTGCTGCCAAAGACCACGCCGGTGAGCAGGAAATCCCCAATGCGGATCTTCACCGTGGACTCCATACCGGTGGGCATGGCGCCGTAAATTTCCCCTTCCATGCCGCCTTCTTCCGTGACCTCCAGGAATTCCGGCCGGATGCCCAGGATAAAGTCGGAATTGGTGATCACCGGCTCCTCCCGGAGAGCGTCGTCCTCTTCCTCCACCCGGGCAATGTGGTAGCGGAAGGTTTCGTCCTTGTTGCCTTTTTCCACGCTGCCCTTCTCGGCGGCCTTGGCCTTACGGAGATTCTCCGCGGCAGCCTCCTCCGCGTCCCGGTTTTCAAACCACGTTGTGAGGGACAGAGGCTGACTGGGGGTGAAGACAGCGGGAATACCGCCCAGCATGGTCAGAGGCAGGGTGCCGTCCGGCTGTTGGGTGCCAGTGGCTTCCACGAAGTTGATGGAAGGGTTGCCAACGAAATCCGCCACGAACAGGTTGTTAGGCTTTCCGTAAACCGTTAGAGGGGCGTCGTACTGCTGGAGGACGCCGTTGTTAATCAGGCAGATCTGGGTAGCCAATGTCATAGCCTCCATCTGATCGTGGGTCACATAGACGAAGGTGGAGCCGGTCTCCAGGTGGAGCCGCTGAAGCTCATACCGCATTTCCAGCCGCAGCTTAGCGTCCAGGTTAGAAAGGGGTTCGTCCATGAACAGCACCGCCGGTTCCGGAGCCAGGGTTCGGGCAATGGCCACACGCTGCTGCTGGCCGCCGGACAGCTCCGCCGGGTAGCGGTCCATGAACATACTGATCTTCACGATCCGGGATACTCGGCGCACGGACAGGTCGATCTCCTCCTTGGTGAGCTTACGCACCTCCATGACGGGCTTGCCGCCCTCCAGCACCTGGAAGTCATCGTCCAGAGCCTGGGCCTTTCTGGCGGCGGCCACCTGACCCTCCAGCCCGGCGATTTCTTTAGACAGGTCCTGCTCCTTTTCCAGGTGATAGGAAATAAGCTTTTTCGCGGTGTACATGGAAATGGTATAGGCGTCAATGAGCTTGATGAGGGCCTTCTTTTCGTCCAGCTTGCCGTTTTTGTCCCGGCACTCGTTCAGGTTTTTCCGAACATCCTCGGAATTTTTCAGAATTTCCGCCAGACGGGCGGCGTTTTTCGCCTCAAAGTTGATTTTGGGCATGGATTCCTTGATGTTGGACAGGCCGAACGCGATGTTCTGATACACGGTCATATTGGGCCACAGAGCATAGTTCTGGAACAGGAAGCCAACCTTGCGCTTGTTGGCGGGAATGTTGATACCCAGCTCGCTGTCGAACATCACCTTGTCTCCAATGGTGATGCGGCCGCTGGTGGGGGTTTCCAGGCCCGCGATCATCCGCAGGGTAGTGGTCTTGCCGCAGCCGGAGGGGCCAAGGAGCGTGACGAAAGCGTTATCTTCGATGGTCAGATCCAGATCGTCCACGGCGTAGAATTTGCCCCAGCGTTTTGTAATATGTTCCAATTGAATGGTGGGCATGATGTTAACCTCCTATCCCTTTGTCCAGGCTTGCGCCGGTGGCTTTGTTGACAAGTGTGTTGCAGACCAGAATGGTGATAATCAGAATTAGATTGATGCCGCTGGAGAATGCATACAGTCCCATTTCGTCGAAGTAGTCCAGCGTGGTGGACAGGATGAAGCCCTGAACGCACAATAGCATAAACAGGCTCAGCTCCCGCAGGCAGGTCATGAAGGGCAGCAAGTAGCCGCTGATGATGGAGGACTTCTGAATGGGAATGATGATCTTCACCATCCGCTTCCACCAGGGAATGTCCTGGATGATGGCGGCTTCCTCAATCTCTCCGGACAGCTGCAGCATGGAGTTTAAGGAGCTTCGGCTGGCAAAGGGGATGTACTTGATGGTGCCCACGATAATGAGCAGAGTGTAGGTGTTAAAGAGATTCAGCTTCTCCGTGGAGAAGAGAATGAAGAAAGCCGCGCCTACGGCAAGGGAAGGCATCAGGTAGGGCAGGAAGGCCATGGAGTTGACGTAGTTGGCCCATTTGCTCCGCCGGTTCTTGGACACGGCGTAGCCAACCAGAGTGCCGATGGTGCCGGCAAGGAGGGCGCAGCAGACGCTGACCCAGATGGTGCCGCCGAAGGCGTGCCAGATGGTTTCGTTGAAGAGGATGCCCTTCTGCCCGTACATACCGTTTTCGGTGACATTTTCACTGGTGATCCACCATTTTAGCGTCAGATTGCTGGTGTCGCCGGTGTAGAGGAAGGAGTAGTCGCCGGGGTTGGGGAGGAAGGTCTCAAAGGCGAAGGAGATAATGGGGAAGATGCTGGTGAAGAAGGTGAGAATCACCAGAATCACCGCAATGATATACTTGCCGGACTTCCCCAGGTTGATCTTGGAAGTTTGGCCGGACTTGCCGGTGACGGTGGTGTAGTTCTTCCGGCTGGTCAGGGAGAGCTGGTTCAGCATCATAATGGCCACGCCGAAGATCATCATGATGATGGCAAGAATACTGGCTTCGCCGGTATACTTGGAGTTCATGGACACATACTTGGTGGCAAGGGTGGTCAGACCCAGATAATGGGGCACCGGGTAAGAACCCATGGCGCTGCCGAAGACCAGCAGAATGGTGGAGAGAATGGCGGGCTTCACCATGGGCAATGTGATGCGGAACATGGTCTTCCACTTGGGGGTGTCCAGAATGGTGGCCGCCTCCTCCAGGTTGGCGTCCATATTCCGGAAGATGCCGCCGATGAGGATGTAGGCGAAGGGGGCATAGTGCAGGCCCAGCACCATCATGCTGGGGAACAGGCCCTTACACCACCACATGGGCATATTTATCCCAAACAGGGCGGCAAGCAGACCGTTGGAGGTGCCGGTGACGGCGTTGGAGTAAAACATATTCTGCCACACCACGGCCAGGGTC
>DLAP01000058.1:513-11937 GCA_002493965.1 Clostridiales bacterium UBA7044 | reverse complement strand
CAGTGGCTGTTATTCCATAATTTCGTGCGCACTGGCTCAGAATGACACGGTTATCGACAGTCTGGCCTTCCCCTCTGGGGACACCCCAGGGTGGTTTCTCTTGCCCCTGCGGGGCAATTCACCTCCAGGTGGCACGGCAAAGGGCCGAGACGGATGAGGCGGCTCCAACATCGAAACTGCTTCCAAACCTTCACCACCTCACCCGCCCCCCCTATTGGGGGTACCGGCTTGCTGCGGCAAGCGCCGGTCACAGCTCTGACAGTCCGCAGGACTGTCATTCACGCCTGTGACTGCGCTTCACTTACCCCAAAGGAGAGGGCTTTGCAAATTTGGGAAGGAGAAAAATTATGCTGCGAATTGCCCGGCGGGAGGACGTGCCCCAAATGCTCGCCATTTATGCTCCCTATGTTCTCCGCTCCACCGCTACCTTTGAATATGACGTACCCTCTTTGGAGGAATTTTACCGCCGCTTCGACACCTTTACCCGGCAATACCCCTGGCTTTTATGGGAAGAGGACGAAAAAATCGAGGGCTATGCCTACGCCTCCCCGCCCTACAGCCGCCCGGCCTATGCCTGGTGCGTGGAGCCTACCATCTACCTCCGGCCGGAATGTCGGGGCAAAGGCGTGGGGGAAAAGCTGTACACCGCCCTGGAAGCGATTCTGAGGGAACAGGGATATCAGGTGATCTATGCCCTGGTGTGTGAGGAGAATCAGGCGTCCATTCGGTTCCATGAAAAAATGGGCTATGAAAAAAGAGCTTTCTTCCCGGACTGCGGTTATAAATTTCAGCGCTGGATGGGGCTCCATTGGCTGGAAAAACGACTTTCTACAGCAAAATTCCCCAATGAATTCCCTATTTCCTGACTGTCAATTGTGCAAAACACAGAATCTCAAAGTGATTTTTTAGATAATTTGTCCCTTTCACATCAGGCAAAAATATGATATGTTATGTATGCGGAGGAATGTAATTTCATTCCCTTACCCTTACGGCGTAATCACCAATTTCTATAAGGAGCTGTGACCATGTATTTTCAGAAAAAACGCGTAATTGCTATGCTGCTGGCCGGTGGCCAGGGCAGTCGCCTGAAGGTTCTGACGGAAAAGACCGCCAAGCCTGCTGTGCCCTTCGGCGGAAAATACCGCATTATCGATTTTCCCCTGTCCAACTGTGTGAACTCCGGCATCGATACCGTGGGCATTCTGACCCAGTATCAGCCGTTGGAGCTCAATGAGTACATTGGCAACGGCCAGCCCTGGAACCTGAATAAGACCCACAGCTGTGCCCAGGTGCTGCCTCCCTACGAGCGCCATGACAAGAAGTCTGGCTGGTACAAGGGCACCGCCAATGCCATCTACCAGAATATTGACTTCGTGGACCGCTTCAACCCCGACTATGTGGTGGTTCTCTCCGGCGACCACATCTACAAGATGGATTACAGCGCTATGGTGGAATACCACGAAAAGCATAACGCTGCCTGCACCATCGCCGTGCGCAACGTCTCTCTGGAGGAGGCTACCCGGTTCGGCATCCTGAACACCAACCCCGACAACTCCATCTATGAGTTTGAGGAGAAGCCGGCAAAGCCGAAATCCACCAACGCCTCCATGGGTATCTACTGCTTCAACTGGAGCGTCCTGCGGGAGGCACTGCTTGCTGACGAGGAGGATCCCAAGTCCTCCAATGACTTCGGCAAGAACATCATCCCCAACCTGTTAAACGCCGGTTACAAGATGATGGCCTATCCCTTTGCCGGTTACTGGAAGGACGTGGGAACCATCGACTCCCTGTGGGAGGCCAACATGGAACTGCTGGGCAAGGAGCCTGTGTTCCAGCTCCGGGGCGGCAAGCGGGAGACCATCTATGCCAGAAACTCCGCACTGCCTTCCTCTTACATCGATGAAAAGGCCAAAATCGTGGACGCCTTTGTGGCCGAGGGCTGCGAGGTCTACGGCACGGTGAAGCATTCTGTCATTTCCATTGGCTGCACCATCGGCGAGGGCGCGCTGGTGGAGGATGCTGTGGTCATGCCCGGTGTGGTCATTGAGGCCGGCGCCATTGTCCGCAACGCCATCCTGGGAGAAGATTCCCGCATCGGCAAAAATGCCGTAGTAGGCGGCTCCTTTACCGAGGGTGAGAAGAAAGAGATCAGCGTGACCTCCAAGGGCGCTGAACTCCCCGCCAATGCCGTGCTTGGCCCCGGCAAAATGCTGTAATTAGGAGGATCCTATCATGAACGTAATGGGTATTATCTTTACCAATGACGCGTCCCTTGGCGAATTGACCGATAAGCGCACCATGGCATCTCTGCCCTTCGGCGGACGTTACCGCCAGGTGGACTTCGCCCTTTCCAATTTAAGCTGTGCCGGGATCCGGCACGTTGGCATTATCTCCCGCCACAACTACCAGTCCCTGATGAATCACATCGGCGACGGTGAGGAATGGGGCCTGGAACTGGAAGAGGGCGGACTGGAATTTTTGACACCCTATGCCCAGTCTGTCACCCACACCTATCGGGGCAAGCTGGAATCTCTGGCCAGCGCCATGGACTTCCTGGAATACGGCGCGGATGATGAAATGGTGGTCATGATTGATTCCGCGGTACTTAGTAACATCGACCTGAACGATGTGCTGAATAAGCACATTGCCAGCGGCAAGGATGTGACCGTTGTGACCAAGAACGGTGTCTGCAACGGCGAAAAGGTCATTGACCTGGCCCTGAAGGTGGAAAACGGGGAAGTGACCGATATGATGGTAGACTTCGCCGCCCCGGAGGATTATGTGGCATCCATGGATATCTTTGTCCTGAATAAGCAGTGGCTGATCCAGCAGGTGAAGGAAATGATCGCCAGAGACAAGTTCCACATGGACCGGGATCTGGTCATGGGCGGCTGGCAGCGGGGCAAGGTTTCCGTGAACACCTATCCTTTCAAGGGAATTGCCATGTTCAATGAATCCGTTGGGGAATACTATCAAAACTCCCTGTCCCTGATTCGCAAGGAGGTTCGGGACGACCTGTTCCACTTCAACCATACCGTATATACCAAGGTTCGGGACCGTGTCCCCACCTACTATGGCGATACCTCCGAGATTGGCGACTGCCTGGTGGCGGACGGCTGCTTCCTGGAAGGCAAGGTGGCCGATTCCGTGCTGTTCCGTGAGGTCACCATATGCAAGGACGCGGAGGTGTCCAGCTGTGTCATTATGAACGATGCGGTCATCGGAGAGGGCGCGGAACTGAAATACGCCATCCTGGATAAAAACGTAACTGTGACGCCCGGTGCGAAGCTGATTGGCACGAAGCACAGTCCCATTATTGTGAAACGGGGGGAAACCGTATGAGAATCGCGATTTGCGCCTCGGAAGGCGCGCCTTACGCCAAATCCGGTGGATTAGGCGATGTGATGGAGGCGCTGCCTGCGGCATTGCAGCGGATCGAAGGCAACGAGGTCGCCCTGTTCCTGCCCTATTACCATAAGATCAAGCAGAACGCTGCCTATGTCACGGAGAAGGTGGCGGAGGTGCGGGTACAGCTTGGCTGGCGGCAGCAATACTGCGGCGTGATGAGGCTTACAAACCGGACAGATGGTGTGCAGGTTTACTTCCTGGACAATGAATACTATTTCGGCGCCCGTACCGGAGCGATTTACGGAGACATGGACGACGGCGAGCGGTTTGCCTTCTTCTCCCGGGGCTGCCTGGACGCCATGGTGGCTCTCCGGTTCATTCCGGAGATCATCCAGTGCAATGACTGGCAGACGGCTTTGGTGCCGATCTACCTGAAGGCCATGTATCAGGACCGGTTCCCCAGAACCCGGTGTATGTATACCATCCATAACATCGAGTATCAAGGCTGGGCCAATGCCAGCTTCTTCGATGATATGCTGGGCCTGCCCTGGGAGTACCGGGGAACACTGGATATGAACCACTCGGTCAACGTGATGAAGGGCGCCATTGAAATGGCGGATCTGGTGACAACCGTGTCCGAGACCTACGCCCGGGAACTGATGTACCCCTACTATGCCCACGGCCTGGACGGCATTCTGGCAAGCAACGCCTGGAAGCTTACCGGCATCACCAATGGCATTGACGTGAACACCTTCAACCCCGAGACGGACAAGGCCCTGCCTGCCCACTATAACAGTGAGACTTTCGTAGAAGGCAAGGCCAAGGTCAAGGCCGCCCTTCAGGAGGAAGTGGGCCTGCCGGTGAAGCCGGATGTGCCCCTGATGGTCATGGTGACAAGGCTTGCCGGTCACAAGGGCCTGGATCTGCTGTGCTACATTGCCCGGCGGCTCATGTGGGAGGAAAATGCCCAGCTGCTGATCCTGGGCACTGGCGAAGCTCAGTATGAGAATTTCTTCAAGGATCTGGCAAATCAATTCCCCGATCAGGTGGCGGCAAAGATCACCTTCAACCTGGGACTGGCGGCGCGGATTTACGCCGGCGGCGACATCTACCTGATGCCCTCCAAGTCCGAGCCCTGCGGCCTGAGCCAGATGAACGCTATGCGTTACGGCACCGTACCTGTGGTCCATGCCACCGGCGGCCTGAAGGACACCGTGCCTCCCGCCGATGAAAATGGCGAGGGCGGCCTAGGCTTCACCTTCCAGAGTTACAACGCCGATGACTTCTACGCCTCTCTGCGGCGCTGCCTGAATCTGTATAACCACAACCGGGAAGCTTTCCGGGCACTGCAAAAGCGGGGTATGGAGACAGACTTCAGCTGGGACGTACCCGCGAAACGGTACATGGAGCGGTTCCAGAATATGCTGGCCTGGTAAAAACGACAAAAAACCTTCGTATGGCGAACCATGCGAAGGTTTTTTGCAGTTAACGCTTCTTTCGGGCAGCTTTTCGGATTTTGGTTTTTTCCCGAAGATGCCGCAATACCGCCAGGGTCTTCTGATCGTTAGGGAACAGCCGCCGCAGGAAAAAGATGGCGATGGCAAATGTCACCAGCTTTTCCGGGGAGATGGGAAGCCAGAGAAAGGTCAGGTAAGCCCCCGCCACCGCTGTCATCCAGGAAATTTTAAACCAGGTGCCAAGCCCAAACAGAATGTACGACCAGCCGTTGGTGATCAGCCAGGCGAGAAAGAAGCACAGCAGAAGCCTTGGATTGGTAAAAAACAGGAAGATTGTTTTGCATTTGTTTTTCATTTCTATGTACCATAGTTTGACATTATCAGCGTTTTCTTAGCATAATCCGGGAAATATGCTTTGTCAACCATGTTAGAAAAACATTAAGAATAACTTCAACATCCTTTAAGAAAACGGGAGCCTTGTCAACTTGACCGAAAGAACCCCCATTATTTGCCCACTGGACAGATAGGTTGCCGAATTGGAAGAAAAAAGGCAGAAAAAGTTTCGGATGGATTGACAGAATAGGGAAACCGTGGTAATATGACCATGTCCCAACTTGGAAAGAGTCTTTCCAAAGCAAGATGCGACCGCCGGTGCAAGCCGGCTGAGGCCATACGGACAGCCGGGTCGAATGCCGAAAACCGGGGGAATCCCGGTTGGCAACTTTAGTTGCCTTATTGATTGAGTTAAAAGCTCAGTTTTATAAGTTATCAGTTGGTTACTATAAACCAAAGCCTCCCGGCAGAACTTGTGAAATGGTCAATAAGAGTAGTGAGAGTAATCTTTGCTAGAGTAGTGAGGGGAATCCTGACTATAAAGACTCTGATCCATTGTGATTCGGCACGCCCTTTTCCCAGAGGGGCGGACACCGCGCATTGACGCGGGTCCTGTCGAAAAAACAGACACACAAGCGGTATGCTGAGGCATACCGCTTTTTACGTTTTGGGAGAGGTACAGGAAAGGAAGAGAGAACATGAAGAAGATCATTGAACTGAAAAACATCTCGAAGGCCTTTGACGGGGAAATGGTGCTGGACAACATCAGTCTGGACATTTATGACAACGAGTTTATTACCCTGTTGGGTCCCTCCGGATGTGGCAAAAGTACCACCCTGCGGATCATCGGCGGCTTCCTCCAGCCGGATCAGGGAGACGTGATCTTCCTGGGGGAGCGGATCAACGATGTGCCTCCCCATAAGCGGAATGTCAACACCGTTTTTCAGAAATACGCCCTGTTTCCCCACCTGAATGTGTTTGAAAACATCGCCTTTCCCCTCCGCCAGAAGGGCGTCCCCAAGGCGGAGATCAACGAAAAGGTGAACGAAATGCTGCGCTTGGTGATGCTTCCCGGCTTTGGCCAGCGGCGGGTGACGCACCTGTCCGGCGGCCAGCAGCAGCGGGTGGCCATTGCCCGGGCACTGATCAGCCACCCCAGAGTGCTGCTTCTGGATGAGCCGCTGGGAGCCCTGGATTTAAAGCTCCGGAAGGATATGCAGCAGGAGCTGAAGAAGATCCAGAAGTCCACGGGCATTACCTTCATTTTCGTTACCCACGATCAGGAAGAGGCACTCTCCATGTCCGATACCATCGTGGTCATGAGCGAGGGGAAAATCCAGCAGATCGGCTCTCCCACGGATATTTACAACGAGCCGAAGAACGCCTTCGTGGCGGACTTCATCGGGGAGAGTAATATTGTGGACGGGATCATGCTGGAGGATTATAAGGTACGCTTCGCCGGTCATGCTTTCACCTGCTTAGACGCGGGCTTTGGCAAAAACGAGCCGGTGGACGTGGTGGTGCGCCCGGAGGATGTGGACATCGTCCCTTCCGAGCAGGGGCAGTTCCAGGGCACCGTCACCTCTGTTACCTTCATGGGCGTTCATAATGAGATTATTGTGGACATCCAGGGCTTCAAGTGGATGATTCAGACTACGGAAAGCGTAAATGAGGGTGAGTTTATCGGCCTGCATCTGGATCCGGACGCCATTCATATTATGAAGAAGTCCAAATATTCCGGTATGTTCGGAGACTATTCCTCCTTCTCCAGCGAGCTGGATGAGCTGTCTGATCCGGGAAGCGAGGAGGAAGAATGAAGAAAAATACCTATCGGGCGGCGCTGATGCCCTACTCCCTCTGGGCGCTGCTGTTCATTCTGGTGCCCCTGGCTTTCGTAGGCTATTACGCCTTTACGGATAACGACTTCCGGTTCACCATGGAGCATTTTGTCCGGTTCTTCACTGCTACCAGCAGCGTCACCACGGACAGCGGGGAAGCCCAGCAGGTGTATACCTACCTGCTGATCTTCTGGCGCTCTTTAAAGCTGGCCCTCATCTCTACCCTCATCTGCCTGCTGCTGGGCTACCCCCTGGCTTACATCATGTCCCGGGCCAGACCTAAAACCCAGCAGACCATGATGACCTTGATTATGATTCCCATGTGGATGAATTTCCTGATCCGTACCTATGCCTGGATGACCATTTTGCAGGACACGGGAATTTTCAATAACTTCCTGGCGGGCCTGGGCCTCAACCGGCTGCACATCATCGGCACGGAGACGGCGGTCATCATCGGCATGGTCTATGACTATTTCCCCTATATGGTGCTGCCCATCTACTCCATCATGGCGAAGATGGACTATAAGCTTATTGAAGCCGCCCGGGACCTGGGCTGTGACAGCTTCGCCACCCTGCGGCGGGTGATCTTCCCTCTGAGCCTGCCCGGCGTGATCTCTGGCATTACCATGGTTCTGATCCCCTCTATCAGCACCTTCTATATCTCCCAAAAGCTGGGCAGCGGCAAGTTCTTCCTCATCGGCGACGCCATTGAGGGACAGTATGTGGCCAACAATCTGCACTTTGCCGCCGCCATGGCCTTTATTCTCATGGTGATTCTTCTTTTGGCCATGGCCCTGGTCAAGTATGTCACAACCCGCTATGTCTATGGAGGTGAAGAATAATGGAAGAAACGCCAAAACTGCGTCTTCGCTCCAAAATTTATACTGGGGTCGTCTTTGCCTTCCTGTTCGCGCCCATTGTGGTTATGCTGATCTACTCCTTCAACGCTTCGAAAAGCCTTTCCGTCCACTCCGGCTTTTCCCTGCGATGGTATCAGGAACTGCTCAGTGACCGGAACACCCTGCTTGCCGTGAAGAATACCTTCACTCTGGCCCTGTCGGCTACGGCCATTTCCACCGTTATGGGCACTGCCGCTGCTGTAGGCATCCACAAGCTGCGCAGCAAATGGGCACGGCGGGTGCTGAACACTGTTACGGACATCCCCATGACCAACCCGGATATCATCACCGGCATTTCCCTGATGCTCATGTTCGTCTTCGTGGGCCGCCTGGTGGGGAGCGCCAGCAGCTTAAGCTTCTGGACCATGCTCATCGCCCATGTGACCTTCTGCCTGCCTTACGTGATTTTGCAGGTGCTTCCCAAGCTGAAGCAGATGGATAAGGCGCTTCCCGAGGCGGCCATGGACTTAGGCTGCACCCCGGCGGGGGCTTTTTTCAAGGTGGAACTGCCGGAGATCATGCCGGGCATCATCACCGGGGCTATCATGGCCTTTACCATGTCCCTGGATGATTTCGTCATCAGCTACTTTACCTCCGGCGCGGGCTTTGAAACCCTGCCCATCCGGATCTACTCCATGACGAAGAAGACCGTAACGCCTAAAATGTATGCCCTGGCTACCATCATCTTCTTTGTCACCCTGTCTCTGCTGCTTATGAACAATTTTGTCAGCAGCGAAGACGCCGATGGGCAGAAGACCAGAAAGCGTCGGGAGAAAAAGGAACTGAGCCGCAAGACGGTGAAGCGCCTCCAGCTTGCGGGGGGCGGAGCACTGGTGATCCTCTGCGTCTGCCTGGTTGCCTTCCGGTCTGAGCCCCTGACCCTGAACGTCTACAACTGGGGCGAGTATATTTCCGACGGCAGCGAGGACACCTTCGATACCATCCGGGAATTTCAGAGCTGGTATGAGGAAACCTACGGCCGCCCGGTGCAGGTCAACTACTCCACCTTTGCCTCCAACGAGGATATGTACAACAAAATCAGCAGCGGCGCGGTGAACTATGATGTGATTATCCCCTCCGACTATATGATCGCTCGGATGCGGGAGGAAAATATGCTGCTGCCCCTAGACTTTGACAACATTCCAAACTACGAAAACATCGGGGAGGATTTCCGGGGACTGTACTATGATCCGGATAACCAATACACCGTGCCCTACACCTACGGCATCGTGGGCGTGATCTACAACGCAAACGTGGTGGACGAACAGGACGCCCGGGATTGGGACCTCATGTGGAACGACAAGTACACCGGCTCCATTTTGCAGTTTAACAACTCCCGGGACGCCTTTGGCACGGCCATGTATAAGCTGGGCCTGGATGTGAATACCACGGAGCCGGCAGACTGGGACCGGGCCTATGAGGAAATGCTGCGGCAGCGTCCTCTGGTCTATAGCTACGTCATGGACGAGATCTACAACATGATGGAGTCCGGGGAGGCGGCCATCGGGGCCTACTACGCCGGGGACTATTTCACCATGGTGGACGCCCAGGCGGAGAACGTGGATTTACAGTTCTATTATCCTGAGCGGACCAACTTCTATGTGGATGCCATGTGTATTCCTTCCTGCGCCCAGAATCAGGAACTGGCAGAGATTTTCATTAATTATATGCTCTCCGAGGAGCCTGCGGTTGCCAACGCGGAGTATACCTATTACGCGTCCCCCAACGCTTTGGTGTTTGAAAACGAGACCTATATCGAGGACATGGGAGAGGACGTCATGGCGGTGCTGTACCCGGAGATGGAGAGCTTCGCGGACAGCTACAATGCCCAGGCCTACCGGAATCTGGACAGAGAGACGCTGCATTATCTCAATACCCTTTGGGAGAATATCAAGATTAACTGAGAGGGCGCTTACGCCGTCCATGGAAGATTGTCCTCCATGGACGGCCATTTTTGAAGAATCGTCGGATTTACCAAGAGAAAATCGGAACAGTACCGAAAATTTTACCGCATTTTTGTTGACTTTTTCCGAAAACAGCGTATAATATAATTTCGTATGGATAAGAAAAAAGATTGTAAAATCCCTGAGTGCGGCGATTGCCCCGACTTGACCAAAGAGAGCGTAGTTGTGGGTGCCAAACAGCTTCGCAAGGCGGTTTTTTCCGGGCGGACAAGGCGGGTCTTTCTGGCAAGGGACGCGGATCCTTCCCTGACGGAGCCGCTGGAGAAGCTTTGCGTCGAACATCATATCCAGGTCACCTGGGTTTCCAGCATGGCTTCCCTTGGAAGGAAGTGCGGCATCGAGGTGAGCGCGGCGGCTGCGGCCGTCGTGGAACAAGCATGATTCTATCGGAAATTTTCCGTAGAATATATTAGAAAACCAAAGAAAGGAGATTAAGAATGCCTACTTTTAATCAGCTCGTCAGAAGTGGCCGTCAGCAAGTCACCTACAAGTCCACCGCTCCTGCTCTGCAGAGAGGCCTGAACACTCTGGAGAACAAGGCGACTACCCTGCCTTCCCCCCAGAAGCGTGGCGTGTGCACCGCTGTCCGTACCACCACCCCCAAGAAGCCTAACTCCGCCCTGCGTAAGATCGCCCGTGTGCGTCTGACCAATGGCATGGAAGTTTCCGCTTACATTCCCGGTGTTGGCCACAACCTGCAGGAGCACTCCGTGGTGCTGATCCGCGGCGGTCGTGTCAAGGACCTGCCTGGTGTTCGTTACCACATCATCCGCGGCACTCTGGATACCCAGGGCGTGCAGAACCGGATGCAGGCTCGCTCCAAGTACGGCGCGAAGCGTCCCAAGGCTAAGAAGAAGTAATTCTTTTTATCCGAACCCAATTTGAATTTTCCCAAGCCCTTTCGCAAGGCTTTGCCTTGCCAAGATGGTTTTTATCATATAGTTTCGTATGAGGAACCTCTGGCCAGGCACAACGAAAAGTTATACTTTTGACAGGTTGCCGAAAAAAGCCTCGCAGAGTTTGCCGCCGAAGCGGCAAATAAACTCAGATCATTTTTTGCACGGACATGTGCCGGGCAAAAAATACTTCTCAGGCTGCGTGTGTGCCAGTTGTGCGCCGCAGGCGCACAAGGAGTGCGCTAAGCAGACTGCAACCCTTCCGGCGGAAAGTCCCGAAGGGGATTTCCGACGACCTAGCGAAAGTAACACTTTCGAGTACCGATGAAATCATTTTTATTATGAAGGAGGGAAGCAAAGTGCCCAGAAGAGGTAATGTTCCCAAGAGAGAGGTCCTTCCGGATCCTCAGTACAATTCCGTTCTGGTTACCAAGCTCGTGAACAGCATCATGCTGGACGGCAAGAAGGGTGTTGCCCAGAAGGTCGTGTATGGTGCTTTTGAAATCGTCGAGAACAAGACCGGCAAAAATGGTCTGGAAGTCTTCCAGCAGGCCATGGAAAACATCATGCCCGCTATGGAACTGAAGGCCCGCCGTGTCGGCGGCGCCACCTACCAGGTGCCTATCGAAGTTCGTCCTGACCGTCGTCAGACCCTGGGTCTGCGGTGGATCACCACTTACAGCCGCGCC
>DLAP01000058.1:0-191 GCA_002493965.1 Clostridiales bacterium UBA7044 | reverse complement strand
ATGAAGGAGCGGCTGGCCGCTGAGATCATGGATGCCGCCAACGGTACCGGCGCGTCTGTGAAGAAGCGTGAAGACGTTCACAAGATGGCCGAAGCCAACAAGGCTTTCGCCCATTTCCGCTGGTAATAAAGGAGATAACCAATGCCTAGACAGTATTCTCTGGAGAATACAAGAAACTTCGGCATCATGGC
>DLAP01000063.1 GCA_002493965.1 Clostridiales bacterium UBA7044 | reverse complement strand
TTCGCGCCGGTGATCACGCTCTCAAACCACGGCTCCAGAAGCTCCTGGAGGCTTTCCTCCAGCCCTTCATCCAGCATATTCGCGCCAATCTTCAGGGCCACACGTCCAACGGCGTTGTCCACGTTTTGCAGTAGCGGCAGGGAAATGGAATGGAAGATTCCCTCTCCCCCGCCGAACTTGGTAATGCCGCCCAGCGCCTTGGAAAGCGCCACCTCCGAAATACCCACCAGGGCAGAGTATGCCTGGGCCTGTCCCTTGTCCCAGCCCAGGTTAATTGCTTCCTGATAGGCATTGCCCGTGGCGGACACCCCCATTAAAGTACTTCCTACCCAGGCCCCCGCGGTTGGATTGATCATGCCAATGGCGGCTGAGGTCAGCACAGATGGCATCATATTGGTCGTGGTCGTAACCGCGTCATAGCCCACCTGACCAATGGACGCGCCGCCCAGCCAATCCGGAAGATGGAATCCGGAGTCTGCCAGATCCTCCCGCACCATACCGGATGCCATCTGTACGGTAGAGGGGGCGACATAGCTGTCGTCCCCCGTGAGCATCCTGACGGCGCCCTGAACTCCGGATTTGAATTGATCCAGACCCGCTTCCATGCCAAAGAGCAGTTCCTGCCCGGTATGGCCCTCCATGGCCGTATACAGGCTCTTCGCTTTCCGCTGGTTCAAAATCTCCTGAATACTTTCAAGATACTTCTGCGCCGTTTCCTTCCCGTCTTTGTTGTAATAGTAGTTGTAGATGGCGATTTCGTCATCATTCAGGAAATCATAGCCCTTTTGGTAATACACGGATTCTGTTCCTCCGGTATCGTCCAAATTATGTCCCTGGCTTGCAAGGGCGTTGAGCATTGCCATATTTCTTTCCCAAATGCTTCGAAAACCGTTTTCATTGTTGATCCATTCGTACTGAACGTCTCCTGCACCGGGGGACCATTCTGTGGGATTCCCCTCAATGGTGGACATATACTGGCTCAGCGTGTCAAAATCGATGTCGTACGCGTCTGATTCCGGATCCGCCACAGCGGCAAAGGCATTTCGCTCCTGAATAACCTTTGCCCGGTTCATCCGCTGCTTCTTTTTAGCGATTTGGTCATCCAGATCCGCAAGATACGCGTCATGGGCATTCCTCTGCGTGGCATCCGTCCAGTCAAATTCGTGGTTCCAGGCATAATCCTCCTGCTGCGCAATCAGATCATCGATTTCCGCCTGGGCCTCCTCCAAATCCAAGCGGCTCATTTCTTCCTGATCCACAGCATAGGCATACTGCGCCAGCCAGTCTTTTTCCTCCCCATCCTCCAACTGTTCTGCCGCCGCGCTGAGTTCAGCAGCGCTTTTGCCCTGATACTTCTGATACCAGCCGGAAATTTGCTTATCCGCATTGTAAGCTTCCTCCGTGTCCCAATGGGAGAAATACCGCAGCGACTGATTGAAAAAGTCCATCTGCTTGTCGACATCATATCCAGATTGGGTAATAAAGTCGAGCGCGTTGTTGTACCCCTCTTCTGTCAGGAACCTTCTGTTGGCAAAGAGGTATGTTTTCAGGGCTTCCGCCTCATCTCGTAATAAGCTGGCAGCCCGGGCTCTGCTCTCCTGCTGTGCACGGATCGTTCCGAAGTTGGTTTTTTTACTTTCCGCAAAAGAGGCACTACCGAATTTCTGATAGTTGTCAGAATACTGCTTTATTCTGGATTCCAGATTTTCAGCTGCACTCTTTTGGTAATAATTGTTGTATTTCTCTCTGTATTTGTCCAGCGTTCCCTTCTGTTTTACAGCGGGTTTCTGTTCAGAAGCGGATTGCTCAGAAGTATTGGTCTTTCCATATTTTTCCCGATATTTATCTAAGGTATTATTGGCCATAGTCTCCTCCCGGATCCTTATTCAAGTCCATAATACTTAAGCAGATATCTGACTTCTCCGTTGCTAAGCTTGCTGTGATTGATCTTATCCTCGACCATGGCGTTATACTCCTTTGTCGTCACACCTCTGCTTGCCCACTGGTCTTTCGTTCCCATTCCGGAGATAAATTTATTTGTCTTGTTTGTTTGCGTCGGATCTGGCAAACCGCCCTCGTTGCTTCTCTTGATAGCCGCACTACCGCTACCCCCGCCGCCGGTTTCCTCCGGAATCCCCAGAATTCCCAGCACCTCCGGGGTCTTCACCCCCGCCTGGTACAGCCGGAAGGCATTCTCCCAGCTGCGCTGGTACTGGTTCAGGCTGTCCTGATGCCGGCCGTAATCCTGATTTTCCTGGGTGCTGAGCAGAGAATACCGCTTGTACAGTCCGTCGCTCTCCCGGTTATACTTGTCCAGCGCCAGCTGATAAAGCTGCGGGATCTTGTCGTTCAGCCCCTGTAAGTACCCCTGATACGCCTGCTGACCCACATTCTGGGCATAGGAGTTGCCATAGCCGCCGGTCAGGGTCGCCGCCTGGCCCATGGTGTCCATCATGGCCATCTTCCCGCCCTGGACATACCGGTCCTTGTACTGCTGATACAGGGCGTCGCTGTTTACGTCATAGGAAAAATCCTTCCGGTTC
>DLAP01000075.1 GCA_002493965.1 Clostridiales bacterium UBA7044 | reverse complement strand
TCTGGGGGATTGCCACACCAGCCTGCGGGCTGGTTCGCAATGTCAGCTTTCTTTGGAGACTTTTTTGATACGCTGAGTCAGCTTCGCTGACAGCTCCCCTTACACAGGTGAGCCTTTGGGCTGGTTTGCTATGGTATAGCGATCCACGCCGCCTATATTTGTCTCTAAGTAAAATTTATTTATTTTTATGTAATATATACTTGACATTCAGTCCGATATATGCTACTATACCTTTGGAGGTGATAAGTGTGGCTAAGAACTTATCCGTCAAGGTAGCCCGGGTGCAGAAGGACATGACCCAAAAGGATCTGGCCGCCGCCGTGGGCGTATCCCGACAGACCATCAACGCCATTGAACAGGGGGAATATAACCCCACCATTAAATTGTGCCGGGCCATCTGCCGGGCGCTGAGCAAAACTTTGGATGAACTATTTTGGGAGGATGAAGAAAATGAAGATTAACACGGAAAATACCCAGGAAAAGAAGCCGCTGAGCCGGGCAGAGCGCATCTGTCACTGGATCTACTGGGCCGCCATCGGCGCGATCATTGCGCAAAGTCTTTTGTAAATGAAGCAGAACAATTCTTTCAGGAGGTTTAGGAAAATGAAGAAATGGAAAAGTAACTTAGATGAAATGCAGGAGCAGGAACTGGCCAAGCTGGAAAGCAGAACCTGCTGGCTGGCCTATTGGCTGCTGGTTGCGGTAATTCTGGTGCAAATGCTTCTGTCCGATTCCTTTGAATCGATTTTAGGGGAAACCGTAGTGCTGCTGATCCTGTGCATCTATCTGGTCGTGGGCTGCCTGCGCCTGGGAATCTGGGACCGCCGCATGAAGGCAAGCCGCAAGACCAATCTGCTGGTCAGCATAATTCCGGGATTTGTGGTGGGCCTGGTGACAGTGGTACGGTCTTTGCACAATTATGGGTACACGAACTTTGTGGCAACAGCCGCTACCTTCCTGCTGCCTTTTGTATTTACCTACCTGCTGACCTTTGCCCTTCTGAGCCTGTCCACCGCCATTTACCGCAAGCGGAAAGAAAAGCTGGAAAATGAATAAGCGAAAACCGGGAAGCGAACGCTTCCCGGTTCAGCGTGTCAAAAAAGTCTCTAATAAATGCTCCACCTGGGTGGAAAATGTTTTCCAGTAGCTCTTTGTTTTTTCCAGGACTTCCTGTCCCGACGGGGTGATCTGGTAATATTTCCGGGGCTTATTCTCCCCGGTGTCCCACTTACTCTCCAGCAGTCCCTGCCCTTCCAGCCGCCGCAAAAGCGGATAGAGGGTGTTCGCGTCTATGGGAACGCCGTGATCCCCCAAAACCTTCATCAGGCTGTAACCATACGTGGGTTTCTTAAGCTGGCTCAGGACCAGAAGAATCAGGGTTCCCCGCCGCAGCTCCTGTTTCAGGCCCATTACGGTTTCTTCGATGTTCATTTCTGTCCTCCTTCCAATATCGTTAAACCCATTATAGTGTGTGATACACAATATGTCAAGAGGAAAAGGGAAATAATTTGTCATTCCGGAAATCTCCTGAATGTTCCGGGACAATCCGAGAATCCTAAGCTCAAGAACCTTACCGGGACGCCTCTATCAGAAGTGCTCCGTTCCTGTGCTTGACTTTATAGTGCATATGTTGTATAATTTATTGAGATTTTCTCGAAACGGAGTACCTTTCTATGAAAAAAGCAATCAGAATATTGGTACCTCTTTTGCTGCTGGTTTTCATCATTGCCAGCATCGGCTGGTATCTGTTCGTTTATGACCGTGCTTTCACCCGGGACACTCTGCTCAGTCAAGCCCGCTATCAGGACATAAACGGCAATTCCCGTCTCTCCTCCTGGTTTTACAACATGGCCTACAGTTTCTCCGGCAAGGACGAGGATGTAGCCATTGAGCTTGCCAATCAGTATAAAGCCGACGGGAATTACACCAAGGCGGAATACACCCTGACCAGCGCCATCAACAGCGGCGCCACCGCGGAGCTTTACACCGCCCTGTGCAGAACCTACGTCGAGCAGAATAAACTCATGGACGCCATGAATATGCTGGATAACATCGGCGACCCCGCCATCAAAGCGGAGCTGGATGCCCAGCGGCCCAGCGCCCCTCAGCCCGACAAGGAGTCCGGCTACTACAGCCAGTATATTGAGGTTTCCCTCTCCTCTACCGGCACTGTTCTCTATACCACCAATGGCGAGTTCCCCTCTACGGAAGGGCCGATCTACAGTGCCCCCATTCAACTTTCCGCCGGAGAAACCACTATCTATGCCATATCCGTAGGCAATAACGGTCTGGTCAGCCCCACCACCGTGCTGGGCTACACCATTACCGGCGTTATTGAGGAGGTCTTTTTCTCCGACGAAGCCATGTCCACCGCCATCCGGGCCGCTATCAACGCCGACGCGGACGATAAGGTTTACACCAACCAGCTCTGGGAGATCACGGAGTTCACCGTCCCGGAGGAGGGCGTCGTGAGCTATGAAGACCTGAAGCTGCTCCCCTATCTAAAAAAGCTGACCATCCACGGCCAGAACCTGGATTCCCTGGACGACCTTGCCTCTCTGACCCAGCTGGAAATCCTGGATTTCACAAGCTGCCGCTTCCCGGCGGAATCTCTCTCGGTTCTCGCCGCCCTGCCCTCCCTGACAGACCTGACCCTGAACGACTGCTCCTTAAGCACCATTGAGGGCCTCGGCGGTGCGCCCAGCCTGAAAACCTTAAACCTGAGCAACAACACCATTCGGAACCTGGAAGTGCTCACCTCCATGACCGGTCTGCGGGAGCTGATCCTCCAGCACAACGCCGTCACCAGCCTCTCCGCCCTGAACGGCCTGACCGCACTGGAAAAGCTGGATGTCTCCTACAATGCCATCACCTCCCTCTCTCCCCTGTCCTCCTGCATCAAGCTGAACTGGCTGGGGGCCAACAACAACCAGATTGAAACCCTGGACGGCATTCCCTCCCTGCCCCTGCTCACCTACCTCTCTCTGGACAGCAACGCCATCACGGATGTGTCCAGTCTGGCGCTCTGCACAGATCTGACGGAGCTGAGCTTCGCCGGCAACGCAGTGACGGACATCTCCGCTCTGAGCGCCCTGACGAAGCTGGAGGTCTTCGACTTCTCGGAGAACCAGGTAACGGAGCTTCCCGCCTGGCCCGACGGCTGCCCCCTGCGGGTTATCTCCGGTTCCCATAACGCCCTGACCAGTCTGGATTCCCTGTCCAATATGGAAAGTCTCACCAATATCAATATGGACTACAATGAGATTACAAACATTGACGCCCTTGCGGACAATTACTGTCTGGTACAGGTCAACGTATTCGGAAATGCCATTGAGGACGTGTCCGCCTTGCGGGAACACGACATCATCGTCAACTACGATCCTACCAAGTAATTTATCCCTAAGAAATGCCTCCGGTGGAGGCATTTCTCAGGCCGTCGAAAAACCATGT
>DLAP01000019.1 GCA_002493965.1 Clostridiales bacterium UBA7044 | reverse complement strand
CTGGAGGTACTTGCCGTCCATGTAATATTTGCCCTGGTACCCTTCCTTGCCGTTTACCAGCAGTTCATCGGGAATTTCTCTACCTACCGCGTTTCTCATACCAAATCCCCCTCATACAGGCCGCAGGCCTTTGCCAGTCTCAGCGTCCGCTGGGCGCCGGGAATGAAGGCTACGTCGATCATTTTGCCGTCTACGGTGAACACGCCTACGCCTGCCTTACTCTGCTCCGTAAAGGCCCGGACGATTTTCTCCGCCTGGCGGATTTCCTTTTCCGTAGGCGCAAACACCTCATGGACATACCGGATCTGCTTGGGGTTAATCAGACTCTTGCCGTCAAAGCCCATAGCCTTGTTCTGCTGAACCTCCGCGTGGAAGCCTTCCTCGTCGTCCAGGTTGGTAAACACCGTATCAAAGCACTGGATCCCGGCGGCACGGGCGGCCAGGAGCATCTGTCCCCTTGCGGCCAACATATCCACGCCATCAGGCTGGAAGGTGGTCTGCATACACTTCCGGAAGTCGCCGCCGGAGATGGCGACGCCGAACATCCGGTCAGAAGCGGAGCAGATTTCGTAGGCGTTGAGGATGCCCTTGGGACTTTCCAGGGCGGCCATCAGCAGGGTACGGCCCACTTCCTTGCCAAATTCTTTTTCGGCTGCTTCCACAGCAGCTTCCACCGTGTACACGTCTGCGGCGCTTTCGCACTTGGCGATCCGGATACCATCCGCGCCGCCCGCCACGCACACCCGGATGTCCTCCTGCCAGTGGGGGGTGTCCAGGCCGTTGATCCGGACAATGACCTCGGTGCTGCCGTAGTCAATGGTGGTCAGGGCGTGATAGAGACTAAACCTGGCGGCGTCCTTCTGGTTTTCCGCCACCGCGTCTTCCAGGTCCAGCATGATGCTGTCACAGCCGTAGATATAGGCATCTTTAATGAGGCCCGGCTTCTGGGCGTTCATGAACATCATGGTCCGGCGGAGCCGGAACCGTTCGGGCTTTGGTCTTACGATCATCTCACGGCACCTCCCCAGGGAATGTTTTTCGCGGAAGCGTCACAGCTGCGGTATACGGCGCATTCCACCCGGGCTTTCAAGGTGCACTCCAGAGCGCCCTTGTCCACCACGGAGATGTGGGCGTCCCGAACCTCCAGCCGATCCAGGGTTTCCAGAACGGTTTGCTTAATCTGTCTGCCGTACTGGTTCATGACGGTGCTGCTTAAATCCAGGGTGATGCCCGTTCCCGGCTCCACTGTTACCAGAGCGTCGCTGGATTCCAGAGTGCCCGCCGCCGCGGTTTTCAGAATCTCCATTTTGGTTTCCTGCCTTTCTTAACGGTTTTTTCTTCGTGTTTACAATATAGCAGTTTCCTATTATAATTGCAAATATATAGAGTTTATTGGAATCATAATAAAAATATTATATTTTCTCTGTTTTTCTTGACTTTTATAAGTTTTTTGTTATACTGAATATAGATTATCCATAATAACATTTGTCAATTTCCGCTAAAAACAGGAGGTGTTCTTTTATGAACCCCAAACAGGCCCAATATATCAAAACCATCGCCCAGTGCGGTTCCCTTACCGCCGCTGCCAAAGCCCTTTTCGTGAGCCAGCCCTCCTTAAGTCAGATGCTTCGGCAGATCGAAACGGAAATCGGTCTGCCCATCTTTGACCGCAGCGTCTCCCCCCTGCGGCTGACCTACGCCGGAGAAAAATATTTACAGGCGGCGGAACGGATCCTGGCCGCCAACGCCGAGCTGGAAAGTCAGCTTCGGGAGATCAAGCACGAGCATTCCGGCCGTCTGCGTTTGGGGATCAGCGTCACCCGAGCCATGCAGGTCATGCCTCTGGTTCTCCCCGTTTTTACCGAGCAGTACCCGGGCGTCACCCTGGAGCTGACGGAAAGCGGCTCCGGCACATTGGAAACCATGCTCCAGGAGGGAAAAATCGACCTGGCCTTTGCGGCTCTGGAGTCCACCAGCGTGAGCCTTGCCTATGAGCTGATGGAAAAAGAGGTCATCGGCATTCTGGCAGGCCGGGATTCGCACTTGGCGAAAAATTACGTTTCCGGCACCTCCGTACCTTTGGCGGCAGCCCGCGGGGACAGCTTTGTCTATCTGACCCCCAGCCATTCCGCCCGGATTGTCCAGGACCGGCTTTTCCGGCAGCACGACTTTCAGCCCCATGTTCTGCTGGAGACGGACTCTCTGGAGGTGGGACGGCGAGTAGCCGTGGAGACGGGGGCCTGTATGATCCTGCCCAACATCTATGTGGACGACTACACCCGGCAGCGGCAGGGCGAGTTCTTTCCCCTGGCCGATTACGAAAATCACCGGCACTTCTACGCCTGCTACCGGAAGGACGAATTCATTCCCCGGTATACCCGGGCCTTCATTCAGATCACTACTCAGGCTCTGGCAAAGGAGAAGGAACGAAATATGCGGTTTAAAATCTGACTTTTATAGAAAAAAGTCCCGCAGAACTGTAAATTTATCCTTTACAAATGGGTAAACTTATGGTACCATGAGATGGCTGGCGATTTGCCAGAGAATTTTCATGCCCGTTGCTCAGTTTGGGGAGAAAGCGCCCAGCGCATTTCCACTAAGCCCTTTACTTGGCTTCCGGGTAACACATTGAAAGGTGGAAAACATCATGATTCAGAAGGAAAAGAAGACCCAGGTCATCCTGGACAACGCGACCCACGAAGGCGACACCGGTTCCCCCGAGGTTCAGATCGCCATTCTCACCGCCCGCATTAACGAGCTGACTGAGCACCTGCGCACCCACAAGCACGACAACCACTCCCGCCGTGGTCTGCTGATGATGGTCGGTAAACGCCGTAATATGCTGGATTATCTGGCTAAGAAGGACATCAACCGTTACCGTGCTCTGATCGCCAAGCTGGGCATCCGTAAGTAAGAAGTTCCGGGGCGACTTTTCGTCGCCCCTTTTCTTGCGCCACCCAAATGTACACTTCGGGAGACCCTTTAGCAGTTGAAAGTGCCGGTGTAAGGACGCCGTCAGTTTCAAGTGCTAAACCTCCCGATACAATATCATTATAATAGGAGGTTTTTATCCAAATGATTACCCGCAAGCAGTACCCCAACCATCATGTCTACGAAATGGAAATCGGCGGCCGTCCCTTTACCGTGGAAACCGGTAAGGTAGCGGAGCTGGCCGACGCCGAGTGCATCTGCCGTTACGGCGACACCGTGGTCCTCACCACCGTCACCTGCAACCCCATCCCCAAGGCCGGTATTGACTACTTCCCCCTGACCATCGAGTTTGAGGAGCGGATGTACGCCGTGGGCCGGATCCCCGGCTCCTTCAACCGCCGGGAGGGCAAGCCCTCTGAGCGGGGCATCCTGAACAGCCGGATTATCGACCGGCCCATGCGTCCCCTGTTTGACGAGGAGCTGCGCAACGACACCGTCGTGACCTGCACCGTCCTTGCCAACGACTATGATAACCCCGTAGAGATCGTGGCCTCTCTGGGCGCTTCCATCTCCATCGCCTGCTCCGACGTGCCCTGGAACGGCCCTGTGGCTACCACCAATGTGGCGCACCTGAACGGTAAGTATATCATTAACCCCTCCGCCGACGAGCGGGAGGCCTGCGACTGCTTCGTGTGCATCTCCTCCACCTTCGAGAAGGTGGTCATGATCGAAACGGAAGCCAAGGAGGCTCCCGAGGATATCGTCTACGAAGCCATCCGCATTGCCCACGAGACCAATATGGAGATCGTGAAGTTCATTAACACCATCGTAGCGGAAATCGGTAAGCCCAAGTTCACCTTCGAGAAGGCCGCCGTGAACCACGACCTGCTGGACGACCTGATGAACTACGGCCTAAATCAGATTGAGTACGCCCTGGACACCCCCGACAAGAATGTCCGGGAAGAGCGGCTCACCGCCGCAAGGCTTGATTTCCAGGAGAAGTTCGGGCAGAAGTACGAGGACTTCGAGACCCACATTGAGGTGTGCCTCTACAAGATGCAGAAGAAGGTCGTTAAGAAGTGGCTGCTCCAGGGCAAGCGTGTGGACGGCCGCGGCATGGACGAAATTCGTCCTCTGGATGCTGAGGTTGGCGTGCTGCCCCGGGTACACGGCTCCGGCCTGTTCTCCCGCGGCCAGACCCAGGTGCTGTCCATCTGCACCCTGAACACCCTGTCCGCCGCTCAGAAGCTGGACACCATCTACCCCGAGGACACCAAGCGCTATATCCATCACTACAACTTCCCCTCCTACTCCACCGGCGAGGCCCGGGCTGCCCGTTCCACCTCCCGCCGGGAGATCGGTCACGGCGCTCTGGCAGAAAAGGCCTTGCTGCCTGTGATCCCCTCTGTGGAGGAATTCCCCTACGCCATCCGGGTGGTTTCCGAGGTGCTTTCCTCCAACGGCTCCACCTCCCAGGGCTCCATCTGCGGCTCCACCCTGGCCCTCATGGACGCCGGTGTGCCCATCAAGCGGCCCGTGGCCGGCATTTCCTGCGGCCTGATTTCCGATCAGGAGACCGGCGAGTGGAGAACCTTCACCGACATTCAGGGCGTGGAGGACTTCCACGGAGAAATGGACTTTAAGGTTGCCGGTACCACCGAGGGCATCACCGCCATTCAGATGGATCTGAAGAACAAGGGCCTGACCATGGAGATCATCGCCGACGCGCTGGAGCGCTGCCGGAAGGCCCGTCTGGAGATTCTCAGCGAGGTGATCCTGAAGGCCATTCCCGCTCCCCGTGCTGAGGTCAGCGAGTTTGCGCCCAAGATGCTGTCCCTGAAGATCCCTGTGGACAAGATCCGGGAGGTCATCGGCTCCGGCGGAAAGACCATCCAGAAGATCTGCGCTGACACCGGCGCCAAGGTGGACATCGACGACGATGGCAGCGTGTTTATCTCCGCTGTGGATTCCGCCGCTGCCTACGCCGCCAAGAAGATGGTGGACGACATCTGCTTCGTGCCCGAGGTGGGTAAGCTCTACTACGGCAAGGTTGTCCGCATCCTGCCCATCGGCGCTTTCGTGGAAATCGCCCCCGGCCACGACGGCATGGTGCACATCTCCAAGCTGGAGAACCACCGGGTAGAAAAAGTGGAGGACGTGCTGAACCTGGGCGACATGACCTGGGTCAAGTTCATGGGCTTCGACGAGAAGGGCCGTGCCAATTTCAGCCGCAAGGACGCTCTGAAGGAAATGGCAAACCAGTAAACATCTCCATTCCGAAATCATACGGGCTGTGCTTCCGCACGGCCCGTATTTTTTTGCTCCTGTTGGGTAATATTGTAAAGAAACCGTTAACTTTCCGTCTGGTTTCAGAAAACCGCTTGCGAAACCCCGGGAAGTTGCTATAATAGAGTTACAAAAAGAGCGGCGTGGACGCTCCCTTTTTTATTCCCTAGCAGTCCTGTGCCGGGAATAAAAAAGGGCAACTACCTGAAAAAATGAGGCGATACGTTATGAAGAAGATGCTCTTTATTATGAACCCCTTTGCCGGACAGAAGAAGGGCAGCCGGCACCTTTCCGACATTCTCCTGGAATTTTCCAAGGGGGGCTATGACCCTATCGTGCATATGACCACCGATCGGGGCGATGCCACTGTCGCTGCGGAGAAGTACGGAAAGGATGTGGACCTGATCGTCTGCTGCGGCGGCGATGGAACCCTGAACGAGACCATCACCGGCATTCTCCGTGCCGGGGCGTACACCCCCATCGGCTATATTCCCGCCGGAACCACCAACGACTTCGCGTCCAACTTAGGTCTGTCCAGCAGCCCTGTCCAGGCTGCCCGGGATATTATGGAAGGGGAGCCGGTCCCCTACGACGCGGGGCGGTTCGGCTCCCGGTATTTCTCCTATGTAGCTTCCTTCGGGGCCTTTACCCGCAGCAGCTACGCGGTTCCCCAGAACATTAAAAACGCCTTGGGTCACACCGCCTACGTACTCAGCGGCATTTCCGAGATCTCCCAGATCCGCAAAGAGCATATCCGCATGGAGATCGATGGGCAGACCGTGGAGGACGATTTTCTCTTCGGCGCCATCTGCAACTCCACCTCCATCGGCGGCATCCTCACTCTGGATCCCAAGCAGGTGGATTTGGGGGATGGCCTGCTGGAGGTGCTCCTGGTCCGGGCCGCCCGGAACCTTGGCGAGATCGGCGAGTGCATTTCCGCTGTCCAGAATCAGACCTACAACTGTGAAATGATCACCTTCCGCAGTGCGAAGCACATCCACATTACGGCGGATCCCGAAATGCCCTGGACACTGGACGGGGAGCGGGAGGACGGCCACGGAGAAATCGAGGTAGAGAACCTCCACCATGCCATCCGTCTGGTCCACAGGGTGAAGGCCCATGATTAACTCTACCCTGTGCTATCTCCTGTCCGGGGATCAAGTGCTGATGCTCCACCGGGTGAAGAAGAAAAACGACATTAACCATCATAAGTGGATCGGTATCGGCGGAAAATTTGAGGCAGACGAAAGCCCCGACGAATGTCTTCTCCGGGAGGCAAAGGAGGAAACAGGGCTGACCCTGACCTCCTGGCGCTGCCGCGGGATCGTTACCTTCCTCAATACCACCTGTGAAGGGGAGTATATGTACCTCTTCACCGCCGACGGCTTTACCGGGGAAATGAAGGAATGCGACGAAGGGGACCTGCAATGGGTCAGCCGGGACTTTCTTGGACAGCTTCCCAAGTGGGAAGGAGACCAGATTTTCCTGGATCTTCTCTGGCAGGACGCCCCCTTCTTCCTGCTGACATTGCGCTATGACGGGGACAAGCTGACGGAGGCCGTCCTCAATGGGGAGAAGGTCCGTTGAAGGAAGCCCACGCTGCTATCTAATGCGCAATCCGACAGTTTCCGCTTTTGCGGAGACTGCCGGATTTTTGTTTTCCCAGGGAAGCTCTGATTCAATCGGCAAGAGCTGACAGTGCGAGATTTTGGCACAGCTGAAAGTTCTGGAACCGGGGGAATACTGTATGTATTTCCCGGTTTCAGAACTGAACAGATGGGGCAAAAGATCCTTCTGTAAGCCACAAACGATTTATTCAGAGCTTCCCTAAGTGCTGACTGTGCCGGAACTTGTAGGTTTGTCAATGATGTGTT
>DLAP01000055.1:10946-12034 GCA_002493965.1 Clostridiales bacterium UBA7044 | reverse complement strand
TGACTTTTAATAGTTAGTCTTTCATAAGAGTGAAATTAAGTCTCCCCAAGAATATCTGGGGAATCTATAGCCAGCCCATGTACACCCATGGGCAGAACTATCCCAGATTGTTCTCTTTCTTCGCTTGGGCGTCCCGTTCGGCCTTCATCCGGCGAAGCTCCTCAAGCTCCGCCATCAGCGCTTCCTTATCCTTGCTGCGGGCCTTCTCATAGCGGCTGCGCCGGAGGAAGTCAACGCCTACCAGCGCGATCACCGGCAGCGCCACGCAGAGAATCAGGCCCTGGGTGCTCTGCATAAACATGGCCACATTGCCCATGCCCTTGATCTTCGTGCCGCTGTAGACGCCCAGCAGATTCGCCCCTGGGACAGCCACGGGATCGGCACTGTTATTAAAGTCGCCCTTGGTCTGGAAGGCCAGGCCGCCGCCCTCAGAAGTAATACTCTGGACCCGGTGCGTGACCACGGCGGAAGCGGTACTCTGGGGATCGTAGTAGGAAATCACGTCCCCCACCTCCACCTGCTCCGGCGATTTGACATGGCAGATGATCAAATCACCCGACGCAAACTCCGGATACATGGAGTCAGACAGGACAATCATGGGAAAAACACCGCCGATGGAGGGGATCTCGCCGCTGTTCGTCCAGCCCTTGATCAGCAATGTGCAGTTCACGATCAAAACAGGCAGCAGGATCAGGCACAGGATCACGCTCACCACAGTGACCACCTGGCTGCCCGGGGATTTTTTCTGTTCTTTCATGTTCCACCTCCCTGACGGATCCATTCCTTCCTGCTGCTTTTCAGGAGGGGCCCCCCGCCGCCGGACCCGGAAGCCGGTCAGCCGCATGGGTTTGATAGGTACAATACAGTACACTATATAATACCAAAAACGCCAATGCAAGTCAATAGATTATAAAAAAATTAAGAACTTTTTTACAATTTCCATCGGGGAAACCCCTTGCTTTTGTCAACATATCCGAATTATAATGGAGAAAACACTTCCATAAGCGGAAATACCTGGAAAGACTGCGAACGCCATGCCCTCCAGGCATATTCCGGCAATCAAACTTAAGGCAACACCGCATAATGGG
>DLAP01000055.1:3725-10622 GCA_002493965.1 Clostridiales bacterium UBA7044 | reverse complement strand
AGTTCCCATTGTGCGGTGTTGCCCAAGAAGTATATAAGCGTTGAAATTTACCCGGAGCTTCATTACAAGCTCCATTATATCGCCAAATGCGAAGGCCGTTCCGCCAACGGGCAGATCCTTTATCTCCTTCGCCAGCGCATTCAGCAGTTTGAGAAGGAAAACGGGAAAATCCCCATGCCCGAGCAGAAGACGGAAACAAAGCAAACATTATAAGAACAGCGGCCATACGCAACGCATGAGCCGCCCCAGTGTTTCAAAAAGCCTCGCAGAGTTTGCCGCCGCAGCGGCAAATAGAGTCAGATCATTTTTTGCCGCGACATGTGCGTGGCAAAAAATACTTCTCAGGCTGCGTGTGTGCGAGTTGTGCGGCATAGCCGCACAAGGAGTGCGCTAAGCAGACTGCAATCTTTCTGTCAAAAAGCCCCAAAGGGGATTTTTGACAGTTTAAAGCGGCCCATGCGCAACGCATGAGCCGCTTGGCTTTTATCGGTTCTTAGAACTCGCTCAGTCCAAATTCGTCCACGGTTTCCTCAGTCTCTTCGGGAGTTTCCTCCACCACGGAGACAAATTCCGTCAGATAGTCCTCCTGGGGAAGACCCGCCAGGAAGCCTGGCAGATTCAGCACAAAGCTGTCGATGCTGTAGGGCAGCTGGATGGCAACGTCCATGGTCTGCTCCGCGCCCTTCTTCTCCTGGGTGATGATCAGAGTGGCGTGCATGGTCTGGCCCATGCAGGTGGCCACGCCTCTGTCCCGGGCATTGAGCTTGGCCACGCTCTCACCGCCTACAATGACCTCTACCTTGTAGGGAGCGCTGTAGGTCTGGCCGTTTAATTCCAGAGTCTTGTTGTCAAAGTAAACCGTATGCCCCCGGCCAATGACCATCATGATGGCTGCCACGATCACCAGGACCAGAACAGCCAGGATGGGGTACAGCAGATTCTGCTTCTTTTTCACTTGCCGTCCTCTCCTTTCTGCTGGGCAGCGGCCAGTTCCAGACCCATGCGGCTCTTGGCCTTCCGCTTCTTGGTTTCATACATGATCAGCGCAATGGTGATAACACCGTAAGACAGGAACACACGGAAGTATTCGCCCACCATGGAGTCTCCGGTGATGGCGGTGCCCGCGCCGGGCGCCACAATAAACATCAGGTGGAACAGGATCACGCCCAGGAAGGCGTTGCCGATGGAGGCCTTCTCCACGGATGCGCCGCCGACCAGCAGGGCGGCGATGCAGAACATACCGATCTGAGAATGGCCGGTGTAGGTGGGCAGGTTGCCGATGTTTTGCAGGTAAATCACCATGCCAAAGCCGGCAAACACCGTGCTCATGACCACGGACAGGATCCGGGTCCGCTCCACGTTGATACCGGCGTCCCGGGCCACCTCCATGTCCTGACCCACGGCCCGCATATCCTGGCCCAGCTTGGTCCGGCGGAACCAGACGATGAACAGGCACAGAAGGCCCACCAGGAAAAAGGTGAACAGAGGAATCTTCACGCCGGAAATCCGGATGGCCCACAGGTCGTCCAGGCACTGGCGCATATTGAGAAGGCTCACGGTGTTCCGGATGCCGTAGCCCCGGGGAAGCATAATGCTGGCGTGCTTGATGGGGATGATGGCGCCCATGATATACAGAACCACCAGCTGATACCAGCCGCCGACGAAGAAGTTGATAATGTAGCTGGTGATCATCTCCCGGCCCTTGGCCTTATTTTGCAGGGTTCCACAGATGAAGCCCAGGAGGGCGGAGATGGGAATGGACAGAATCATGGCCAAAACCACGCCGGGGATGCCCCAGATCTGCCAGTCCGCCACGAAGATGATGGCGATTTCCGCGCCCATGGCCCCCAGGGTCATGGCGAAGTTCAATCCCATGCCTGCCAGGATGGGGAACAGCAGGCACAGCACCAGAAACAAATTCCGGCCCATCCGGGTGACGATCTCGTTAATCAGGTAGCTGGCGCTGCGGCCGGACAGGGGAATGAAGATGGCGCAGATGATGATGAACATGATGGGAACCAGGTTGTTGCGGACCAGTTCCAGAATTTTATTTTGCTTTTTCATTTGGAACCCTCCGTTTTTCTGGTCAGGGCGTAGAGGATCATGCCGTTGGAGACGATGATCCGGATGACCTCGCTCATGTCCATGTGGATCATGGAGTTCATGACGGTGGGGGTCAGCGTTACAATGCCCTGGAAGAGGATGGTACCGATGATCACGTTGGAAATGCTGGCCTTATTCACGGAAGCGCCGCCAATCAGGATGGCCGCCACCGTGGGCATGGTCAGATTGTTGGGGGAGTTGTAAAGCTGGATAAAGCCGAAGCCCTGCTCATACACCAGGATGCCGATGGCGCCCAGCCAGGTGGACATAATTACGGACAGGGTGCGGATCCGGTCCACATTGATACCGGCGGCCCGGGCAAAGGTGGGGTTGGAGCCAACGGCAGTCATAGCCGTGCCGGTTTTGGTATGCAGGAAGGCCCATACACCCAGCGCCAGCAGGGCAAAGAACGCGATGGTTCCCAGGGGGATCTGAAACTTTCCAATGGAGATCCGGCCAAGGCTGGCCAGGGTCTGGTTATAAAAGCCATCCAGGGAAATGGTGGGCCGCAGGCCGTTGCCGGACAGGCCGTAAACCATGGTGGGGCTGGAGTAGGGCAGGAGCAGCCAGCCCATGCACATAAAGGACATGATGGAGAAGCCCACGTAGGTAGCGATCATCATTTCGCCGCCCTTGATCTTGTTGAGGAGCCACCCGTAGCCCGCGCCGAACAGAACCGCAAAAGGGGTGGCAATTAAGATGGCCATAAAGAAGCTGACGTCTCCAGTAAAGCCGAACTCAATGGACAGTGTGGCGCCCAGCAGTCCTGCGATAATGCCAAGAGGCAAACCAAAGTTTAAGCCGCAGCCGGAGTGGATCATGGGCACCATGGCCAGCACCAGCACCGCGTTCCAGCTGAACCGGTTAATGACATTGGTGATCTGGGTGGCCACATCTACGTCGGCCACAGGACACAGGATAAACAGCAGCAGCACAAAGCCCGCAATAATCAGGCGGGGAAGCCCGAACCGGTCCAGAATCTGGCGAAACACGGTTTTGGATTCCAGAGTATTTGTCTTTTCCATTTCGTACCTCCTCACTTTACTTTGCTGACCATGAGCATACCAAATTCCTCAGAGGAAGCGGATGCGGGCAGAATTCCGGCCACGGTGCCGCCGGAGATGATGGCAATGCGGTCGCAGCTCTGCCGCAGCTCCTCCAGCTCGGAGGAGATCATCACCACGGTGATGCCGCTTTCCCGGTTAAATTCCTTCAGGGCCTGCAATACCAGAGCTTTCGCGCCTACGTCGATGCCCCGGGTAGGCTCGGAGACAAACAGGAACCGGGGCTCCAGAGCAAAGGCTTTGGCAAGGCACACCTTCTGCTGGTTGCCGCCGGACAGTTCCTTTGCCTTCTGCTTGGAACTGGTGCATTTGATTTGCAGGGAACCGATATACTGGTTGGTCACAGCGTGAATGGCATCTTCATCCCGCCACTTGATTAAGCCGCCCAGCTTCTTTTTCAGGAATTTGTTCTGGATCTGCATGGCGGGGAAGGCAATGTTCCATTCCAGGCTTTCGTCCAGCAGCAGACCCACCTCCCGGCGATCCTCAGAGACGAAGGCCAGGGAGGAATCCAGGCACTTTCTGGGGTTATTCAGGGGAATTTCCTGGCCGTCGAAGATAACCTTGCCACCGGCTTCGTAAAGGCCCATGACACCGTTGGGGATGCCCAGCTTGCCCTGGCCCGCCAAACCGCCGATGCCCAGGATCTCTCCTTCTTTTACCTCCAGGCTCACATCCCGGACGGTTTCGCCGGGCATATCCACCCACAGGTGCTGGATGGACAGGATGGTCTTTTTGCTGTCGTCAGATGCCTGGGTCTCCGCCTGGACAGGCACGCCCTGGACGTCACGGCCCACCATCCAGCGGGTAATGTCCTCCACGCTGGTTTCCTCAGCCGGCACGTCCCGGACCACCAGTCCATCCCGCATAACCACAACCTTATCACAGACGGACAGGATCTCATGGAGGCGGTGGGTGATGAAAATGACGGAAATGCCCCGCTGTGCCATGGAGCGAATGGAAGCAAGCAGCGCCTCGGCTTCCTTTTCGGTCAGAACGGCGGTAGGCTCGTCCAGAATCAGCAGCTTCAGATTCTCCTTGCTCAGCTCCCGGGCGATCTCCGTAAACTGCTTGTGGCCCACGGGCATATTGTGGATGGTCATGTCGGCGTCGATCTTTACGCCCATTTTCTCAATGGCCGCCTCCGCCTGCTGGTCCATTTCCTTATAATTCAGGGTATTCAGGCGGCTGCCGAAGACTTTGGCCGCCACACTCTGCTTCACAGGCTCCCGGTTTAACAGGATGTTTTCCGTAGCCGTAAAGCCGGGAATCAGGGAAAATTCCTGGTGAACCATGCCGATACCCGCATTGAGCGCGTCAAAGGGGGTGTTAAATGTCACCTTTTCCCCGTTAATCAGGATGTCGCCGCCATAGCCGCCGGTCTCCCGGATCACGTCCATGCCGAACAGGATCTTCATGAGGGTGCTTTTGCCCGCGCCGTTTTCGCCGCACAGACCCAGGACCTCTCCCGCGCCCAGTGTGATGTTGATGTCCGACAGCACCTGATTTCCGAAGAAGTCCTTCTGGATATTTCGCATTTGCAATAAGGGTGTATTATTCGTTGCCATTCATCTGCCCTACCTATCTTTCATAAGAACCTGACATAAATACAGATAAAAACGGGGAGGAGGACAATGCCCCTCCCCGTTTTTTGGGGGTTATCATTCCATTAGCTGACGGTGTAGTACTTCTCGGGGATCTCCACGGAGGTGCTGCCCATGAAGTGGCCGGGGTTGCCCATGATGTAGGTGTCCTGATAGATCAGGAAGATGTTCTCACTCTTGACACCGGTGGTGGCATTGGTGTAGCCAGCGCCGTTCCACTCAGCCTTGGGAGAATAAACCTGCAGGGCGGCAGCCACATCGTCCATATCGGTGATCTCGGAAACGCCGTCGATAACGTTCTTAGCGTGCTCAGCAAGACCCGCAGACAGGGTGTAGCCATAGGAGTAAGCCCAGGTGCCGAACCGGTCAGCAGCACCCTTTTCCACCAGAGCGGACTCGACCTTAGCCAGGATCTTCTCAAAGTCGCCGGCTTCCTCGGTCAGATCCAGGCCCAGAGCGCCGGGATAGCCCATGAGGGGAGAGGGCAGGTCAGCTTCGATGAAGTAGCCGCCGTATTCCACCAGCTGCTTCAGCAGAGGCTCGGTGTGAGCGTCGTTGGTGCAGAAGTAAGCGGCGTTCTTGCCGTACTTTTCCACCCAAACGGGAACGTTCTCCAGGATATAAGCCTGGGCGCCGGTGATACCAACGTCAGAGGTGGGATCGGGAGCGGTCTCCAGGACGAACTCCATGTTGAACTCTTCGCAGGCGGCCTTCATAACGGCCACACGACGGCTCATGGTCTCATAAGCCATGTGACGGGGGAAGGAGATGTGCACAAAAGTGTCGCAGCCCAGCTCGTGAGCGGTGCGGATGATCAGGTAGCCACGGGAGACGAAGTCGTTGTTGCAGACCAGGTCAGCGGCGGAGCCGATCTCAGGCAGGTCCTCGTGGGCTTCGCCCGCGATGCAGAGGATGTCGGGGCGGCGCTCCTTGACCTGACGGAAGGCCTCGGTGGTGCCGGGAACGGACTGGTTGACGATGATGGCCTTCATCAGGGGGTCATCGGACATGTTGACAATGGTCTGAATGGTGGTCTCCAGCTCTTCGGTGAAGTTGTCGGGGTAGATGCCCAGCTTGACCATATCCTCGCCATACTTGGCCTGGAAAGCCTCAGCGCCCCGGCGGTCGTCCTCAGACTGAGAAACGGAACCGGTAATGATGCCGATGTGGTAAGCGGCAGCGCCATCCTCGGCAGCATCGGTAGCTGCGGGAGCAGCGTCGTTAGCAGGGGTCGTTGCGGTGGAAGTATTTCCACCGCATGCTGCTAACGTTAGCAGCATGGCAGCGGCCAGCAGCAATGCAATTAACTTTTTCATAATATCCTCCTTCTTCAATCTGCGGACAATTGTCCCGCAGACGCATACGATCCTTTTATCAGCCTTCCGGTTTTTGTCAAGGCTTTCCATTGAAAATATTAACATTTTATGAAATCTATTGGGTTCCCACTTGCACAAGGTCCAAAACTTGTTGGAAATGACGGAAGCAAAAGCAGGGAAATTCCGGGAGGCTTCTCTCTCCCACAGGATTTGCCGCAGGCTTTGGCTGCTTTTCCTGCATTTTCTCCCAAAAAGGCAGAAGACCATATGCCGGTCTTCTGCCTGAGGGGCAAACGATTACTTTTTCCGGGTATAGTCCGGCAGCAGCTTGGGGGACAGCATGTCAAAATCCGCGCCCGCTGCTTTCCGCTGGGCTTCAAAATCTTCCACATGAGAAAGGGTCAGGGTTCCAGCCTCCGTTTCCTTTGCCTTCTGGGCGGCATACCGTCCGGCGTTTCGGCCAAAGACGATGATATCCAGCAGGCTGTTGCCCATGAGCCGGTTCCGGCCATGGATGCCGCCTACCACCTCACCGGCGGCAAAGAGATTTTCCACATCTGTCTGACAGTCGGGGGTGATGTGCAGACCGCCGTTCTGGTAGTGCAGCGTAGGATAGACCAGAATCGGCTCCTTCCGGATATCGATGCCGTGCTTTGCAAACATCCGCATCATGGCGGGAATCCGCTTTTCGATGGTGCCTTCCCCGTGTTTCAGCTCGATCATGGGGGTGTCCAGCCAGACAGCGCTCTTGCCGCCGGGCAGCTCCACGCCCTTATGCCGGTCAGAGCATTCCCGAATGATGGAGGCGGC
>DLAP01000055.1:2855-3334 GCA_002493965.1 Clostridiales bacterium UBA7044 | reverse complement strand
TACTTGAGCTTTGCCCCGGCCCGGTAGCCCAGCACCAGACCGTCAGCGGTGGCGCCGTAGTGGTTGGAGGTGGGGAAGCCCTGGTAGTGGAGCCGTCCCGCGCCGCCGGTGGCGAGAATCACGGTCTTAGCCTTGCAGATCAGCAGTTCCTTGGTCTCCATGTTCTGCAAGACCGCACCGGCGCACTTGCCGGTTTCATCCTTTAATAGTTCAATGGCGGCGGTAAAGTCCACCACGGGAATCCCTAAGTTCAGCACCTCATCCCGGAGGGTGCGCATGATTTCCGCGCCGGAATAGTCCTTGGCCGCGTGCATCCGCTTCCGGGAGGTGCCGCCGCCGTGGGTAGTGATCATAGTGCCGTCCGGGGCCTTGTCAAATTCCACGCCCAACTCACTGAGCCACCGGATGGCCTCGGGAGCCTCCGTCACCAGCTTGTACAGTAAATCCTTCTGTGCCGCAAAGTGGCCGCCGCCGTAGGC
>DLAP01000055.1:1864-2502 GCA_002493965.1 Clostridiales bacterium UBA7044 | reverse complement strand
ACCCTGGCCCCGGCGTTATGGGCCTCAATGGCGGCAGAACTGCCCGCGCCGCCGCCGCCGATGATCAGCACGTCGGTTTCATAGTCGGGCTTCTCCAAGTCGAGATTCTTCCCCAGGACCCGGGACTTGCCTTCCAGCAGGGCTTTCAGTTCCAGAGGCACCTTTTCTCCCGCGCTGGGACCGAAGTCCAGTGTGGCAAATTCCTCTGTCCGGTAGTCGGGGTGATAGGTTTTCAGAAGGGTGTCCTTTTCCTCGGCGGTCATCCGGCGGGGATCTAAGGTAATGTTTCGTTCACGAGCGGCTTCCACCTTGGCGATGGATTCCAGTAGTTTCGGATCTGAATACATGGCGTTCCCTCCTTACTTCTCAATGTCCCGGTGGTTGTAAAGCTCCTGAATTTCGGAAAGTGGCTTTCCCATCAGGTCCTCAATGAGCTTTTCGTACTTACCTTCTTGAATCTCCGCAATCCGGTCGTCCAGGTGGTCACAATGGGGGGCTAAGTACTTGCCGTTTAAGCGGCGGGCCAGCATTGCCACCTGGGGATGGGAGATTCCGGCAGGGCAGCGGGAGGAGCAGACGCCGCACATGACGCAGTCGAAGGACTCTTCGGCGCACTTTTCGTACTCACCCCGCTGGGC
>DLAP01000055.1:0-1512 GCA_002493965.1 Clostridiales bacterium UBA7044 | reverse complement strand
ATCTCCGGGTAGAGCTGCATCATGATCTGCTCGGTGGGCCTGACCTTTTCCATATCATACACAGCCTTTACCAGGGGGAAGAAGGGCAGGGTGGCCACATACATATTGTCCTCCACCTTGGTGGAGCAGGCAAGGCAGGCTTTCAGGTCCCGGTCCCCCGCAATGCGGTAGATGGTGGCGCAGGCCCCGCAGAAACCATTCCGGCAACCGCAGCCCCGGACCAGCTGGTAGCCGGAATACTCCATGGCCTCCATAATGGTCAGGCTCTCCGGGACGGAATATTTTTTGCCGAAAAGATAAACATTTACCATTTTTTCCATAGGTTTTCTCCTTAATACTCGTCCGGCAGCGTATCTAACTGGTCGAAGCGGAAGACAGGGCCGTCCTTGCAGACATACTTGTCGCCAATGTTGCACCGGCCGCATTTGCCCAAGGCGCATTTCATGCGAAGCTCCATGGTGGTGTACACCTGCTCCCTTCTGAAGCCCAGTTCCTGAAGGCCCGCCAGAGTGAACTTAATCATAATGGGAGGGCCGCACATGACCACGGTCTTATCCGTATCGAAGCCCAATTCCTTGACGTAATTGGGGACAAAGCCCACATGACCGTCCCAGTCGTCCTGGGCGTTGTCAATGGTCAGATGGACGTGGATGCCGTCCTCCTTGCACCACTCCTCTGTAATCTCCGGAAAGTCCACCAAATCCGCCTTGGAGCGGGAGCCGTAGACAATATCGATCTTGCCGTATTTGTCCCGGTAGTGGCGGCAGTAGTTGATGACAGAGTGGAGGGGGGCAAGGCCAATGCCGCCGGCGATGAACAGCAGATCCTTCCCCGCAAAGTCTGTATCCACCGGGAAGCCATTGCCGTAGGGACCCCGAATGGTGATCTGCTGGCCCACCTCCATGGCGTGGAGCCACTCGGTGACGCAGCCGCATTTCTTAATGGAGAAGTCCAGATAGTCCTCCGTGGGAGAGGAGGTGATGGAGAACAGGGCCTCCCCCACGCCAGGGACGGACAGCATGGCGCACTGTCCGGGGATGTGCAGGAAGGGCTTCGTCCCGTCCACCCCCAGCACCCGAAAGGTCTTCACGTCCGGGGTGTCGGTGCGGATCATGGTCACAACCCCCACCATGGGAATTAAGGGATCGGGTCTCATTTTGCTCCCTCCTTTAGCTGTTTCGCCACTTTTACAATGTTCATATGGATGGGGCACTTTTGCAGGCACCGTCCGCAGCCCACACAGCCGAAGATGTTGTCATTATTTCTGGGGAAGTACACCAGCTTGTGCATGAAGCGCTGACGAAACCGCTCTAACTGGGTGGGGCGGTTGGTGCCGTGGGCCATCATGGTAAAGTCGGAGTACATGCAGCTGTCCCAGCACCGGAACCGGCGCACCTCCCGGCCATTATCGAAGTCCTCCACGTCATAGCACTGGCAGGTGGGGCAGACAAAGGTGCAGGTGCCGCAGCCCAGGCAGCTTTCCGAAAGGGAATCCCACAGGGGGCTGTTGAA
>DLAP01000069.1 GCA_002493965.1 Clostridiales bacterium UBA7044 | reverse complement strand
GACATGGTTTTTCGACAGCCTGATTTTCTTCGGCTTACGCCGGAGAAATTGGAGTTGCGTCAATAGGGAAACCATAAATTTTTGACCCCGGCTTTTTGCCGGGGCCAAGCAGATCAGCCCAGATTTTTGTAGTAAGTAGACCGGGCTTCCAGGGTGCGGCTCAGTTCCTCCCCGGTTTCCTTGCTGATTTTGCAGCGGTAGCTGGTAGCGTAAATGGCCACATCGTCCTCGCCCCAGCCGGATTTCATTTCGATGGTGTAGTCCTTCTCGTCGGTGCCCAGCAGCGCCATTTTTACGTACCCGTCCTCCACCTTCGCCTGGATTTTGATGGGAAAGTGGCTGGTGTTGCGGAAGGCCATGTCGGTGTGGGTTGCCCAGTTCACGGCTGCGTCCAAGCCTCTCGGCACATAGCCCACGGTAGCCCCGTGGCAGACCCGGGCGGTGATCTCCATATCTCCCAGCAGGGCACAATTATACAAGGTCGTGGAGCACTGGCAGGCCCCGCCGCCGTAGTCCTGAATCAGCCGGTTTCCAGAGAACGCGGGGGCCGGTTTGAAGCCCCGTTCCGGAGTCCGCTCCCCTACCCGGTCATTGTAGGAAAATTCCTCCCCGGGTTCCACCACCATACCGTCCAATATTTCACAGATCAGCCGGAGGTTGGTGTTCCGGTTTTCGTTATCGTTGTGCCGGGTCTCACAGGTGCCTAAGACATCCCGGAAGTAGACCTCCTCACCGAGAATTTCCGGCTCCGTATACGCCATGGGCAGGGAAACGGTTTCTCCCCATTGGGCTTTTTCCACTTCTCTTTTTGCCTCGTCCAGGTCGAAGGCGCAGCCGTAAGTCCCCGGAACCGGTTGGAAGCGCTCCATGTCCAGACTGTCATCCACCGGGGAAACGCAGCAGCTTTCATAGATGGCACTTAAGTCCGGCGCGTCCGGCAGCTTCTCCGGGGGCACATCCAGAGAAACGGTAAATTCCTCCGCCGTCAAGGCTCCATCGTAAAAGTTCCAAATCGCCTGCAAGGCTTCCGCCTGATCCAAATGGCGTTCCGGAATCCCCAGGGTAATGGAAATGGTCTGCACGGGAACATTGGGGTCAAAGCGGTCTGTCTCCAGTTCCGGTCTGTCTCCGTCCAAGCGCCAAAGGGACTGGGTCAGTTCCGTGTCATGCTTTTGTGCGTACCCAAGCAGGGCATTTTGGAAATAAGCTTCCTCCCGGCTTAAATAGGGCAGCAGCCCCAGGGATCGATTTTCCTCCCCGCTTCCCAAACGGAGGGCATCCCGCAGCGCTTCAAGCGTATTCAGCTTCAGTCCCGCCTCTTCCGGGGAGAAAACAAGGGTTTCCTCCGGAAGGATCAGACTCAGTTTTTTTGTCAGCAGGCCCTTTTCGGCGGCATCCTTTACCGCAGTTTTCGCTTCCTGGCAGGTCATTCCTCCGATTTCCAGTCCCCCCAAGGTCACGTTCTCCGGAATCCGCCGATGATTTCCATACAGCCAGATGCCAAGCAGGGCGGCCGCCAGGAGCCCAACCGCAAGGACGGCCAGCAGCCATTTTTTGCTCTTTTTACGGGTAAACATTGGGTGCCCTCCTTCCCTGCCGCCTCAGTCCAGGAACTTATCCAGTTCCCGCTCTACGTTTTCGTATTTTTTTAGCTTCGTGTGATCCACCAGAGTTCCCTTTGCCATGACCATCGTCAGGTTCCGCAGAGCCTTAACGTGCTCCAGGGGATTTTCCCTGCAGGCGATCAAATCAGCGGATTTTCCCGGGGCGATGCTGCCGGTTTCCTTGTCCAGGCCCAGGATTTTCGCGTTGCCCAAGGTAGCGCTGTACAGGGCAAATTGATTGGAAACGCCGCAGTATTTGTGGAAGTAGTAAATTTCCCGCCACATATCATAGTGGGTGATGTAGGGGCAGCCGGTATCGGTACCCAGGCCCACAGGAACGCCTGCTTCCAGACAGGCCTTGGTACAGTGGATGATGCCCTCGAAGAGCACCTTCCCGTTATACTGCTGCACCTCCGTGGCGAAGCTCACCTCCCGGTCAAACAGAGCAAAGGGCAGCGCCGGTGACAGGGTGGTCACATGGCATGCCTTCCTCTCCCGGAACAGCTCCATGATCTTCTCGTTCGGCTCCGCTCCATGCTCGATGGTGTCCACACCGTTTTCCAGGGCTACCCGGACGCCCTCCGGGCTTTCCACATGGGCAGCCACATGCATCCCCAATTTATGGGCCTCGTCGCAGGCGGCCTTTACATATTCCGGGGGCATTTTCAGCTCGCCGGGCTCGCCCCGTTTTTTTGCATCCAGCACGCCGCCGGTAATCATCAGCTTAATCAGGTCCGGCTTTGTTTCCGCAATGCGCCGCACCAGTTCTGCCGCTTCCTCCGGGCTGTGGGCCTCGTAGGCAACGGATCCCGCCATATGCCCGCCCGGTACAGAAATGGCCATATTAGAGGCAACGATCCTGGGTCCGGGGAATTTTTCTGCCGCGATTTCGTCCCGAAGACGGGCGTCAAAATCCCCCAGGCCTCCCACCGTCCGCAGGGTGGTGACGCCGCTCCAAAGCTCCGGCATCAGATACTTTTTGCAAAGAGCATAGCCCAAAACCCGAGTCAGGCCGTTTTTCATGACCAGTGCCGCCAATTTCTTGGGGTCTGAGGGCTTTTTCTTCGGCTTGCCGGTGGAGGGGATATGGACATGGAGGTTAATGAGCCCTGGCAGCACATACTGACCGTCCAGGTCAATGGACACATAGCCCGGTTCCTGGCCCTGACTTACCCGGATCTCTTCAATTTTCCCATCCTGAATGAATATGGTTTTGCCATACTGTGGCTCCATGTTCTCGGTTCCGTCCAGAATGACGGCGTTTCGGATCGCGTACCTTCCCATAGCGTTTCCTCCAGCAGTTTTCTTTTCATTGTACCCGTTTCCCCGTGCTCTGTCAAATGCTTTCGCATAAAAAGGGAAAGACATACCAGGATTTCTCCCGGTACGTCTTCCGAGTTTCAATCTTCGTGGTAGGCGATGATGCCAAAGAGGCTCAGCTGCCCCGGATCCCAGGAAAATTCCAGATCGCATTTCTGGGCCAGCTCCGTTACATTCACGCAGAAAGCGCTGATGCAGCTGATCCGTTTGTCCGGGAAGGCGCAGGGCTCGCCCAGCACCTTCTTGCAGGGATTGCACAGGGAGCAGCCGCCGGAGCCCGCGGCAAAGCCGTTCCAGCCTCCTTCCCGCATGGCATCCAATATCCGCCGGATGGCGCTGTTGTGGGCCTTCCTGGCAAAGGCCACCGCTTCCGTGTCGTCATACCCGTCCATGGCCCAATGAGAGGTCAGCACAATGGCCTTTTCCTCTGCCTGGAGTTTGTCCCGAAGTTCCTCCACCGTGCCGGCGTCCGGAGGGCAGGAGTAATTTGCCCCATATTTTCCGCACCGGTTTTCCTCACAGAACATCCGAAAACCCGGCACCACCGGAATCTGCTTTGGGTCAATGAAGGCGGCGGCGAAGCCTTCCTCCCGTACCAATTCCAACAGTTCTACGTCTGACATTATGATCATCCTCTCTATGTTTTTGACGTGGACGAATCCCCGTCCTGCAGCGGCTCCGTCACACCATATTTCGTCTGAATCCGGTTTAGTTTTTTCAGCATGGACTCTCCCACCAGCAGCATCGTCACAAGGGTGGACAGCCCATGGCTTACATTGTAGGGAAATCCCGCCAGATAAATGGCCCCGGCGGTGGTCAGATTCACCTGGGTTGGCATGGTAAATACGCTGCAGGTGTCCAGAATCGGCCCTACGATCAGCACCACCGCAAAAAAGCCGAACACCGCCATGGGGAGTTTCTTCTTTGGAAGCAGCTTCAGCTGCACCGCGCCCCCTGCCAAAAAGCCAGACAGGCCATAGGCAAACATCTGCCAGGGTGTCCAGGGACCTTGTCCAAACAGGAAATTGCTGACAAACGCGCTCATCGCTCCCACCAGGAATCCCGCCTCCGGGCCATAGGCCATGCCCGCAATCATGATGACCGCCATCATGGGTTTGAAGAATGGCACCGCTGCGAAGGCCGCCCGAGCGGCGACCGCCAGGGCACACAGCACCGCGATTACCGCCACCTCCCTGGCCTGGGGCCGGTGCTGCTCAAACACCAGAAAGAAGGGAACCGTTGTCAGAAAGATCACCGCCACCCCGATGAGGTAGTAGGTTCGCCCGCCCAGTTTTCCGCCGAAAAATACCAGCGCCGGAATGAGCAGAAAAATCACCACAATGCTGATCCAGGCCCGCTTTGGTTTTCTTTTTTCTTTCTCCATAGCCTATTCCCCCCGGTTTTCGTGGATGAGCTGAATGACGTTCTCCGCTGTCACCGCCCCGGAAAATACATGGCGGCTCATGCGGTTGGCGGCGGTGGTGTAGAAGCTGTTCTTTTCGAAGAATCGCCGGGGGGTATTGGTGGTCAAAATCTGCCCGTCAAAGAACATACTCACCGCGTCTGCGTAAGCAGCGCAGAACTCCACGTCATGAGACACCATCAGAATGGTCACACCCTGCGCCTTCAGCTTCCCCAGGATCTGGGAGAATGTTTTCTTGAAGAAGCTGTCCATGCCCTTGGTGGGCTCGTCCAGCAGGAGAAGCTTCGGCTGCGTCAGCAGCACCTTGGCCAGGGCCCCCCGCTGCTGCTCGCCCCCGGACAGATCATAGGGGTGATGCTCCAGCAGTCCCTCAATTTCGCAGGTTTTCGCCGCTTCCAGGAGTCTTTCATCTGTCTCTTCCGTCCCGGCGGGGAGCATTTCCAGCAGCTCCTCCCGGAGCTTGTCCTTTGCAAACAGGCTCTGGGGATCCTGGGGCAGCATGGCGAGATTCCCAAGGAACAGGTCTTTTCCCTTGTACTTATCCAAGGGTTTTCCGTCTATCTTCACCTTCCCCCGGTAGGGCTTACAGATGCCGCAGACGGCTTTCATCAGGGTGGTTTTTCCCGCCCCGTTGCCGCCCACGATGCAGTGGAGGGTCCCGGGGGCTGCCGTGAGGTTCACCCCACGAAGGACGTCCGGGCTGTTTTTCTCATAGCGGAACCATGCGTCTTTGACTTCCAGCGCGGGATGCTTTGTCTCCGGAAGGCCCGGTTCCTCCGGCAGCCGGGTTACTTTGGGCTTTGTCTCCCCGAATTGCGCCGTCAGCCAGGCCCGGCCCTCCCGGACGGTGAGGGGGCAGTTTTCTCCGTCTTCCCCTGCTCCGTAGAACATTTGCATCGGGGCGGGCATGGCGGCAAACATGGGGCTATGCTCCCGATAGAGCAGCTGCCCCACCCGTCTGGGGGTGTCAAAGGCCACGACTCTGCCCGCTTCCATGACGATCACCCGGTCGGCTCCGTGGAGGACATCCTCCAGCCGGTGCTCTGTGAGAATTACCGTGGTGCCAAGCTCCTGGTTGATTTTCCGCACTGTATTCAGAAAATCCGAGGCGGCAATGGGGTCAAGCTGGCTGGTGGGCTCGTCCAGGATCAGCACATCCGGCTGCATGGCCATCACCGACGCCAGGTTTAATAGCTGCTTCTGACCTCCGGACAGCTCGGAAACGTCCCGGTGAAACCAGCCCTGGATGCCAAAATAGCTGGCCATTTCCGCAACCCTTAGCCGCATGGTCTTCTGGTCACAGCCAATGCTTTCCAGTCCGAAGGCCAGTTCGTGCCAGACCTGATCGGTGACGATCTGACTGTCCGGGTCCTGCATCACATAGCCGATCCGGGCCGCCTGACTGTTCAGGTCCACGTCATTCAAGGGTGCCCCATCAAACAGCACCTCGCCGGAGCGTCGGCCCCCGGGGGTCAGGACAGTTTTCAGGTGCCGCAGAAGGGTGGACTTTCCGCTGCCGCTTCTGCCGCACAGGGCAATATACTCCCCCGGACGGACGGAAAGAGACACACGATCCAGAGCTTTCTTTTCCGGGGATGCGGGGTAGGCAAAGCTTAAATTTTCGATCTTAAAAATTTCCATTTGGTTTCCTCCCAGAGGTTCACGAAAGTGGGAATCAGAAGGCACAGAGCATAAGCGAGGATTCCCAAAGCATGGATTCCAGTGATAGGCGCGATTTCCAGCACCGGGGTGAAGCTGGCCTTTGTCCAGCCCAGGGAAGCCCCCCAAAGGGTAATCCCGAACAGGATGAGGCCGAACGCCCCCATTCCTGCCTCTGAAGTACGCCAGGAATAGCTTAAAAAGCCAGTCCTCTTCGCCGTACCATAGCCCCGGCTGCGCATGGAGTCGGCGGCGACAATGGCTCCCTCCAACGCCCAGGTGGTCAGGGCCGAAAGGGTAGACACGCTGTACACAGCCTTCTCCTTCCAGCTTTCCGTTGCTCCCGGAGCCTTCCCGATGCAGCGCCTGGCCCCGGAAATCTGGCTTGTCTTTCGCCGGTAGGCGGGGATCAGCCGCAGCACCATGACGAGAATCAGGGACAGGGCGGGAATCAGATTGCCAAACAGCCAGGTGAACTTATCGCTGGTCATGACGGCGCTGTAGCAGGCAAACCATAATAGGGCCCCCACCAGCATCCCTCCAATCACCATGCCGTACAGCAGGGCTTCCAGAGTATAGGGGTTTCCGAACACCGTAAACAGCACCCGTTTCCCATAGTGGTTAAACAGGGGGTTGATTCCCGTAAGCAGCAGAAACAGGGGGATCATCCCAAGGAGCACGGGAACCGCCTGGCTCCCCTTCTCCGTCAGCAGCAGGGTTGCCGCCCCCAGTACCGATGCCAGCAGATAGGCCGGGTGCTGAAAAAACATACAGCCCCCAATGGCGATGAGAAAAAATACGAAGCTCACCGCCGGATGACAGGCGGCAAACCGGCTCTCTATTTTTTGCATCTTTTTCCCTCCAAATGGGTTTGATAGAGGGGGATAAAAAAACTCCCCACCAGGGGAGTTTCCACGCACTTTGAATCCCTGCCCGACCATCCCCAAGAGTCTGGCAAGAAGGATCTCAGGCTGTATTCCGGCTCCGAACACCTTAGGGAATCCCTGAATGAGGGAATCTCTGAATGCAGCGGCCTTCTCAGGTTTCCCCAATGACGCGCTGCGGCTTCTGTTCGTATACGGCGGCTTGGTACCGCTGGGCTTCGTCCCAAATGGGACCTCCCATTCCAATTTCCATTCGATCCAAATTTTGTTATGGCAGCAGAGTATAATCCCAGCTGCCGTCTGTTTTGGCTAAGTGATACCCCTGCCCGGGCCGAGGCTGCCACTGATAGCGGTTTTTTCCTTCCTCCGGGAACAGGGAATCCATCACTGCCCCAATGACGCCGCCGTGGGTGATGATCACCCAGTCCTCCTTTGTCTCTTCCAGCTGCCTCCAGGCGCAGAGCACCCGAGCTTTCATTTGTTCGCCGCTCTCGCCTCCGGGGGGCACATTTTTCTCATTGTCCCCCGTGAGCCACACCTGATAAGCAGGATCATTTTTCATTTCCTCGTAGCCCCGCATTTCAAAAGCGCCGAAGTCGATTTCCCGGAAGTCCCGGATAATCGTATGGGGCCGGTCCCCAAAGAGCAGGGTCAGAGTCTCCTCCGTCCGCCTCATGCCGCTGGTGGCAAACCTGGCGTTGGACACTTCATAGCATAGCCCTGCCAGTTCCCGCCTGCCCTCTTTGGACAGGGGCAGGTCTGTACTGCCGCAGTAGAGATGGTGCTCATTGGCTTCCGTTTTGCCGTGGCGGATCAGCATAACCTTCATTTTAGTCTTTGCTCCAAACCGCAGAACATCCGGTGAACCCTTTCCGCCTCCCCAGTCAAATACTGGCAAAATCGTCCCGTCTCCTGCCGCCATTCCCTTGTTTCCGGCTCCATGGGCACCACGCCGCAGAAAATGTCCCGACAGATGAAAATACTGTCTTTCCATTCTCCCTTGTGGGCTTCCAGGTAGGCTTTGGGGTCCTTCCCCGCCCGGAGGCAGCCATAGACAAACTCCTCGATTCTCTGTACACACCGCTTGGAAAAGTCGATTTCCGGACCTGTGCAGGTAAAAATATCCGTTTCTCCCACCCGGTAAGCCTTCTTTGCGTAAGCCAGCTTGCCCTGGTAAGCGCCGCCGATAATTAAAATCATGGTTTTCTCCTTACAGTAAGGCGTATACTGCCACGCCCCACAGTTCTCCGATCGTTAAGGCGTAGCCCGCAATATCCCCGTTCATGCCTTCGAGAGACTTGCAGCCCTTTCTCACGGCTAGGGCATAGCCTATCGCGGTACCCACCGGTACCAGGCCGTATTTCCCCCACAAGCAGATGCCCGCCAGCAGGAAAATGGCCAGCATTCCGGCGCTTACGGCAATGTGGGTTTTGTTCTTCTTCTGCCCGGCATACTGACTGGTGGACATGGCCGGCAAGATTGTCACCGCCAGGGCAGAGCCGCACCGGCTCACCGCCGGAATCAGGCACAGTACGCCCATGGGCGCTTCCTCCGGCGCAGAGGCAAACAAGGCAAATTGGGCCAGAATCAGCAGCGCCACATGAATCACGGCGAAGCTGCCCACATGGGAATCCTTCAAAATCTCCCGGCGGCGATTTAAGTCCCGACAGGACTTCACCGCGTCCGTCACGTCCATAAATCCATCCAAATGAATCAGGCCGGTGATCAGAAAGGGATAGGCCGCCAGTATCAGGCCTATGAGCAGCGCGGGCAGGCTTAAAAATCGGATCAGCCATCCCAGAGCGCACCAGATCCCCCCGATTTCCAGCCCCACCAGGGGGAGGCAGACCAGCATTTTGTCCCGCGCCCCCTCGTCCCAGGTTTTGCAGGGAAAGGGAATGGCGCAGAACATACTCTGACACATGGCAAAGGCGTGCAAATAGGTTTTCACAGCGGCAGCACCCCCTTGTGAACAATCCGGTTTCCGGCCGCCACCTCCACCACCGTATCGCAGGCTTCCGCCAGACGGCAGTCGATGGACGCCAGGCACCGGCGGTAGATTTCCGTACTCTCCGAATACCGCTCGGCATCGGAGTAAATGTAGTCGCTGACAAAAACCACGTTTTTCGCGATCCCCCCGAAGGCAATGATCTCGTTTGCGCAGCGCTCCCCTGCCTCCAGGTCCATTTCATAGTCCTTTTCCGCCGGGAACAGGGCGTTTTGAAGCAGCGCCGTAACGCTGTCCACCAGGAAGGTGCCCTCTGGGTCAGCCGTATCCAGGCAGGACATGACGTTCTTACAGCACTCCACCGTCTCAAAGCCCAGCCCTGCCCGATCGGCCACGTGGCGGCGAATCCGGTCCCGGTCTTCTTCGTCCACCGGAATCATGGTTGCAACGTAGTACCGTTTCCCTTCCCCGGACAGCTTCACCGCCAGCTCCTGGGCCAGAGTGGATTTCCCGTTTTTCGCGCCGCCGGAGATCAGAAAGGTCATTTCGCACCCTCCACGGTAAACTTGTCCCCTTCCCGGATTTCGTCCAGGTAGCCGTCGTCGATGCCCGCCTGATCAAAGGTGGCCATGTTGTTTAGGATGCCGCAGGCGGCACTGAGAACTTCAAAGGCCAGTGGGCAGCCGCTGCCCTCTCCTAACCGCATTCCCAGCAGGAAAATGGGCTGCAAATCCATGGCGTCCATGGCAAGCTTGTAGCCAATCTCATAGGATGCGTGGCTGGGGACCAGATACCCCCGCACATTGGGGCACAGCCGCACGGCGCACAGAGCCGCCACCACGGAAATAAACCCGTCGATGACCACCGGCCGGTGGTGAATGGCCCCGCCGATAAAGGCCCCGCACATGGCGGCAATGTCAAACCCGCCCACTTTCGCAAGCACGTCCACCACGTCATTTTTATCCGGCTGATTCACTGCGATAGACTGCCGGATGACCTCTTTCTTCTTCCGGAAGGCCTCGTCCGTAATGCCGCCGCCCCGGCCTGTGACGGTCTCCACATCTGCGTCCAGCAGTACCGCCAGCACGGCGGAAGAAGTGGTGGTGTTGCCGATGCCCATTTCTCCCACCCCGAATACGTCGGCGTCGGTGCTGAGCGCTAGCCGGATGCCGGTTTCGATGGCCGTGAGGGCCTGCTCCCGGGTCATGGCGGGGCCATGAAGGATGTTATTCGTACCGTAGGCGATTTTCTTATTTAACACCTTCGGCTCCCGGATATCCGCGTTGACGCCCACATCGCACACCGTGATCTGGCCGCCAAAATGCTTTGTAAGGACGGAAGCACCGGTTTTCGCCCGGGTCAGGTTGATGGTCTGCATCAGCGTCACCGACTGGGGGGCGCTGGACACCCCTTCTTCCACTACGCCGTTGTCGGCGGCGAAGACCAGAAGATGCTTCTTGCCGATTCTGTTATGGACCTGGCCGGTGATGCCCGCAAGCTGGACGGACAGTTCCTCCAGCCGTCCCAGGCTTCCAGGGGGCTTGGCAAGCTGGGCCTGCCGCTCCCGAGCCTTCTCCATGGCCGCCTCATCCAGAGGGCTGACCTGGGCAATATAGTCTTCCAAAACCATATTGGCTTCCTTCTTTCGATTTTTCTTAGCAAGCTCTGAGATTTTTCCAAAGTTCTTGAGGATATAGTCATAGCCCCCGGGGCTGTGAGGGAGCAGGCAACCCGTGCAGTCCTTGATTCCATTTTCCGTATACCGGAAATTACCCCCGCATCCATCCCCCAGGGCATACAGGGGGCAGTAGCAGAACAAACAGTTAAAGTCCTCCCCGGCTCCCTTGTGACAAGGGAAATATGGACACTGCCGGTTTTGAAAAAAAGAATGATCGTTTTCCCGCATAATGTTACCGCCTTATAAAAATTGCCGTTCCGTGAGCCAGGAAACAGATGACCTTGCCTCTGGCAGCTCCAGGGTAAGGGTTGCGTCTGGGCATCGGTCCAGCGCTTCCCTCAGAAGTGTCTCCATGGGAATGGTTCCCGCCATCAGGGGGCTGTGGGTGTCCCCCGTGCCGTCATTATTATGAATATGAAAATGATCCAGGTAAGGGGACAGACAGTTCAGCCACTCCATGACGGGACGTTTCGAATAGGCATTGACGTGGCCCACATCCAGGCAGAGCCGAAACCCAGAGTGATCCACCCCGGAAACGATATCCTTCATCATTTCCGGCTCCGGCTCCAGTACGTTTTCCAGCACGATCTCTACCCCTGGGTTTTCCTTCATAAAGTTCTTCCAGAAAGCAACGGACTGCTCTGCATACCAGCTTGGGTAATACAGGTAGGGATGGAAGCCCCCGTGGATTACGACTTTTTCCACGCCATATTTCTTTGCCAGTAAAGTCGCCTGACGGTAGCGAAAGGCCGCCAGTTCCCTGGCCTTGGGATCAATGGCGCAGGGGAACAGCTCGTTAAAGGGAGCGTGGAGAATTCGCGCTGAAATGCCGGAAATCTCCTCTCTCACCTGCTTGTCCCACCTTGGGAAGTTCTCATCCATATTGGCGGCGGTGCAGTATTCCGCGATTTCAAGGCCCAGGCTGTATTCCCGGGCCACCACAGCGCTGTCCGTCCCGACGGTGGACAGGAAGAAACGTGGCTTCAAGCATCCCACCTCCCAGCATCTTTGTTTTTTATCATAGCACATTTCCCCATTTCAGGCAATAGGGAAACCTCAGAGAAATTTCCTATCCTCTTTCAGAAATTCATAATTTCTTCACACCAGTTTTCAGCATTCGTTCAGCTTTTCCCTCTATACTATAGCTGCAACAAAACATGAGGAGGAACTACCATGATATCGGTTTCCCATTTGACAAAATGGTACGGGGATCATCTGGCTGTGGATGACCTCTCATTTGAGATCGGAGAGGGCCACGTCTACGGTTTCCTGGGGCCAAACGGCGCGGGAAAATCCACTACCATGAACATCATGACCGGCTGTCTCTCCGCCAGCGCCGGTAAAATATCCGTAGGCGGCTTCGACATTTTTGAGGCACCGGACAAGGCCAAAGCCCAGATCGGCTACCTGCCGGAGCAGCCGCCCCTGTACATGAACGAGTCCCCAGTCGAATACCTGCGCTTCGTGGGCGAGGCCAAGGGGCTTCGGGGCGAGACCCTGAAGGAGCAGATTGAGGACGTAATCCAGCAAACCGGCATCCAATCTGTCCGGAATCGCCGGATCTCCACCCTTTCCAAGGGTTATAAGCAGCGGGTGGGCATTGCCCAGGCATTGCTGGGAGACCCCAAGGTCATCATCCTGGACGAGCCCACCGTGGGTCTTGACCCCCTGCAGATCATCGAGATCCGGGACCTCATCAAAACTCTGGGCAAAACCCACACCGTCATTTTCAGCTCCCACATTCTCTCCGAGGTCCAGACCATCTGTGACGAAATCCTGATGATTGCCCATGGCAAGCTGGTAGCCTTTGATACCCCGGAGAATCTGGAAAAGCAGATGCGCTCTGCCAGTGAGATTCTGCTCACCGTGGAAGGCGCCCAGGAGCAGGTGGCGCAGATTCTCTCTGAGGTTCCCCAGATCACAGAAAGCAAGCTTTCCGTCACCGAAAACCAGGTCAGCGCCACATTGAAAACAGACTGCGCGGATGTGAGCAGTCTGACCCGGACGCTCTTCCAGACCTTTGCGGAAAACAAGCTGCCGCTGCTGGAAATGACCACCAAAAAAGCCAACTTAGAGGACGTCTTCATTGAACTGTCTGAACATAAGGAGGAAAGTGAAGGATGATTGCCGTACTGAAACATGAACTGCGCACCTACTTCCACAGCCTGACCGCCTATGTCTTCGGCGCGTTTCTGCTGATGTTCGTGGGCATCGGCGCAATGTTATATAACCTCCAGGCAGCGGTGAGTAACTTTGAATTTGTCTTAAGCTTCAGCTGCCTCGTCTTCGTAGTCATCGTCCCCATCTTAACCATGCGGGTCATTGCCGAGGAGCGGAAGCAGAAGACGGATCAGCTGCTCTATTCCCTGCCCATTACCACCACCCATGTGATTATCGGCAAATATCTGGCCCTGCTGTGTGTCTATCTTCTGCCCCTGTGCCTGATTGCCCTGTACCCCCTGATTTTCTCCCAGTATGGGGACGTTTACCTGCTCACCGCCTACGGTTCCCTGTTTGCCTTCTTCCTGCTGGGGGCTGCCCTCATTGCCGTGGGGGTGTTCATTTCCTCCCTGACGGACAACCAGGGCTTCGCCGCCGGTATCGGCATTGCCGCGATTCTCTTTAACTACTACTCCGTTTCTCTGGCGGAATACGTCTCCGCCACGGCTATGGGGTCTATCATCGCCCTGCTGGTGCTGATCCTGGTTCTGGGCCTCATCATCCGCCACGTTACCCGGAATAACACCCTGGCCTATTGGGTGACGTTAGGGCTGATTGCCGTGGAGACCATCGCCTGCTGGGTGGACGCCTCTGCCTTTGAGGGGCTGCTGCCCAAGGTCATGGAAACCCTTTCCCTGTTTGAGCGGTTTTACAAATTCGTAAACGGCGTTTTTGACATGACGGGCATTGTCTATTACCTGACGGTCATCGTCTTCTTCCTGTTCCTGTCTGTCCAGTCTCTGGAAAAGAGGAGGTACAACTGATGAAAAAACCTGTTTTCAAGAAGCGTTCTCAGGAGGAAAAGGCACCCCGGAATAGCGCCCTGGCCCTTCGGGGCGGCGGCTACAGCCTGGCTGTCACCGCTGTGGTGCTGGCTATTCTGATCGTGGTCAACGTCTTCGCCTCTGTGCTGCCCAGCCACATGACCAAATTCGATATCAGCTCCAGCAAGCTCTATTCCATCACCAGCAACACCAAGGCGGTGGTGAATAACCTGCAAAAGGACGTGACCATCTACTGGATCGTCCAGTCCGACAAGGAGGACGATGTGATCCAGAATTTGCTTGACAAGTATGACAGCCTGTCGGACCACATTGAAGTAGTGAAGAAAAACCCCGATGTCTTCCCTACCTTCACCCAGCAGTACACCTCGGAAACCGTCAAGAACAACAGCCTGATCGTGGAATCCGGGGAGAAATACCGCTATATCGCCTATGATGACATCTATCTTCAGGATGCCAATATGTATTCCTACACCTACACCACCTCCTTCGACGGAGAAGGGGCCATCACCTCCGCCATCGATTTTTGTGTAAGTGAGGACCTTCCAATCATTTACCGGCTTCATGGCCATGGAGAAGGGGACCTTCCTTCCACCTTTGCCGATCAGATTGAAAAGGAGAACATGGAAGTGAGCGACCTGTCCCTGCTGACGGTGGACGAAATTCCCGAGGATGCGGACGCCATTCTCATCTATGCCCCCCAGAGTGATCTTTCTGAGGAAGAGGCCGATATGCTTTCCCAGTACGTGGAAGACGGCGGGAAACTGCTGGTGCTGGCAGGTCCTGTGGAGGATGGGGCGCTTACGAACCTCAATTCCATTCTGGCTCAGTACCGGGTATTTGTCCAGGAGGGCATTGTGGTGGAAGGCGACCGGGAGCATTATGGCTTCGGCTACCCCTATGTCCTGCTGCCGGACTTAAACAGCCACAGCGTCACAAACTCTCTGATGGAGTCCCACTACTATGCCATTATGCCCCTGGCTCAGGGCATGAAGGTCACGGGAGAAGCCAGTAACGCTACGGTATCTCAGCTACTGACCACCTCCGATGCCTCTTTCAGTAAGGTTTCTGGCTTCAGCCTTAACACCTACGAAAAAGAGGATGGGGACATTGACGGCCCCTTCACCCTGGGCGTGTCCATCGAGCACCAGAGCGGCGGCCAGATCATCTGGTTTTCTTCCTCCGATTTCCTGGAGGATATGTACAACGCCTTCTCTTCCGGTGCAAACACAGACCTGGCTATGAACGCCCTGTCCGACCTGATCGGAGAGAGTGAGGCCATGGCCATCCGCAGCAAATCCTTAAACTACAACTATCTGACCATCAGCGACTCCACCGCGTCCACCCTGAAAACGCTGATGATCGGCGTATTCCCGCTGACCTATCTGCTGGCAGGTATCTGGGTCATTCTCGTAAGGAGGAAGCATCAGAATGAATCGGTCTAAACGAATGATTGTACTTCTTTGTGTATTGGTCGTTGCCTGCGCCGCCACCTTCGCCATGATGCACTATGAGCAGCGGAAGGAAAAAATTCAGGCCACGGACCAGGTGATTCTGGAGCTTCCCCCAGAGGACGTGCAGACTCTGTCCTGGCAGTATGAGGAGGAAAGCCTCTCCTTCCACCGGGGCGAAGATGGAATCTGGCGTTGGGACGAGGACGACTCCTTCCCCGTGGATGAAGACGCCATCAACAATCTGCTGAACTGGTTTAACTCCCTGGGCGCTACCTTTGTCATTGAGGACGTGGAGGATTACAGTCAGTACGGTCTGGAGGACCCGGAATGCACCATCACCCTGAGTACCCAGGAGGAAAGCTACACCGTCACCCTGGGCGCGTTCAGCCAGATGGACTCCCAGCGATATCTGTCCGTCGGCGACGGCAATGCCTACCTGATGGGCGAAGACCCCATGGATGACTTTCAAATCACCATCCGGGATCTGATTCACAACGACGAAACCCCCACCCTTACCGATGTCACCTCCCTGGAATTTTCCGGCCTGGAAAGCTATCAGGTAAGCTATGAGGAGGACAGCGGTAAATCCTATTCCTCCGACGACGTGTACTTTACCGGAAACCAGGCTCTGGACACCACCCGGGTAAAAAGCTATCTGAGGACGCTGGAGGACCTGTCCCTGACAAACTATGCCACTTATAATGCTTCTTCCGAGGAACTGACAGCCTTCGGTATGGACGATCCGGAACTGACCATTGCCGTAAATTATAAAGTAGAAAGCGAAGACGAAGATGCAGATGAAACCGAGGAACGCTTTACTCTCCACGTCAGCCGGGATCCGGAGGCCGTAAAGGAAGCGGAGGCCGCCCAGGCAGCCGCGGACGCCGGAGAAACGGAAGAGGCCGAGGAAGTGGAAATTCCCTGCTATGTCCGGGTAGGCGATTCTCCCATTGTCTATGAGATCACCGAAAGCCAGTACAATTCCCTGACGAAGGTCTCCTACAACGACCTGCGCCATCAGGAAGCTTTCTGGGCGGACTTTGGCGATGTGACCCAGGTTGACGTGACCCTGGACGGGGCTAGCTACTGCCTGACCACCACCGAAATCAGCGAGGAGAAAGAAGATGAAAAGCAGGATAAGAAGAAGGATGACGACGAGGAAATCCACTGGTACTATCACGGTGAGGAAATCCAGATGGACGACTTCCGCAGTGCCCTGACAAATCTCGTCGCTGAGGACTTCACTGACGAAAAGGCCACCGGCAAGGAGGAAATCCGTCTGACCCTCCATCTGGAAAACGAAAACTTCCCAGAGGTGGAGATCCAGCTTTACCGCTATGACGGCAGCAACTGCCTGGCTGTAGTAGACGGCACGCCTACCGCTCTCATAAAGCGGGTGTACGTGGTGGATCTGATGGAAGCCGTAAACGCCATTGTCCTGAATTAACACCGTTCCCAGTTCCCCCGCCGGAGATCCGTCTCCGGCGGGGCTTTTCCTGTTTGGGATATGTCTCCTTTTCCTGTTGATTTTCCGGGACTTTTGGTATATAATGGGGCTTATAAAAGAAAAAATCTTAAGAAAGAAGGGTTTTTCCATGGATGAACAGGAAAAGAAATTTATCCAAATGACCCAGCCCCCGGTAGAGGGGCTGATCTGCCGTCTGGCGGTGCCCTGCATCATCAGTATGCTGGTCACATCCTTTTACAATATGGCAGATACCTATTTTGTTGGCATGCTCCACAGCAACGCCGCCACCGGCGCCATCGGCGTGGTATTTTCCATGATGGCCATTATTCAGGCTGTGGGCTTCTTCTTCGGCCATGGCAGCGGCAACTATATGTCCCGGGAGCTGGGGAAAAAGAACTATGAGGAAGCCTCCTATATGTCCGCCACCGGCTTCTTCTCCGCCCTCATTGCAGGTACCATCATCTGCGTTCTGGGGCAGATTTTTCTCACGCCCCTATCCTACCTTTTAGGCTCTACAGACACCATTCTCCCCTATACCAAGGCGTATTTGCAGGTGATCCTGCTGGGCGCCCCCTGGATGACCGCTTCCCTGGTGCTCAATAACCAGCTCCGGTTCCAGGGCAGCACCACCTATGCCATGGTGGGCATCACCACCGGCGCGGTGCTGAACATCGCTCTGGATCCTCTGCTGATCTTCACCTTCCACATGGGGGTAGCCGGAGCCGGCTGGGCCACCATCATCAGCCAGCTGGTCAGCTTCTTTTTGCTGCTGGCAGGCTGCTTCCGGGGAGCCAATATCCGCATCCGGGCAAAAAATATCCGGTTCCGCTGGTTTTATTTCCGCACCATCCTTCAGGGCGGCCTGCCCTCCCTGGCAAGGCAGGGTCTGGGGTCCCTTGCCACCATCTGCTTAAACCACGCCGCCGGCGGCTACGGCGATGCCGCCATTGCGGCCATGGGTGTGGTACAGCGGATCATGATGTTCGGCGGCTCCGCCATGATTGGCTTCGGTCAGGGCTTCCAGCCGGTCTGCGGCTTCAATTACGGAGCCAGACTCTACGACCGGGTGAAGCGGGGCTTCTACTTCTGCGTGAAGATATCCTTTGCGGTGCTCCTGCTCGTGGGCATTGCGGGCTTCTGCTTCGCGCCTAAACTCATTACCCTGTTCCGGGATGACCCGGAGGTCATTGCCTGTGGTGCCCTGGCTCTCAGGCTGCAATGCGTGACCTTTCCCCTGCAAAGCTGGGTGGTCATGAGCAATATGCTGGAGCAGGCCATCAACCGCACGGGACCTGCCACCTTCCTGGCAGCGGCCCGGCAGGGTATCTTCTTCATCCCCGTGGTCCTGATTCTCCCGGCAATCTTTGGGCTGCTGGGCGTACAGATGGCCCAGTCCATCGCGGATGTGCTGACCTTCCTCTGCGCCATTCCCATCCAGCTTTACGTCCTGCGGACGCTGGATCGGACGGTTACAGCGAAGTCCGGGAAATAAAAAGCTCGCCCGACGGAAAATCCGTCGGGCGTTTTTGTTACGCTTTCCTGGCCTGAATCCGGTCAAAGTTGTGAATCCAGTCCACCTTAAAGAAATAGATCAGAAATACCACGCTGCTGCAAGCCCAGGTAATGGGGTAGGCCCGAGAAACCGTCTCCAGTTCCGGTACGATTTTTACCGCGATGGTGATGTAGCTCACCCGAATCACGCACCAGCATACCAGCATCGTGACCATGGGCACCGTGGCCTTTCCCGCGCCCCGCATGATGCTGGCAATGCAGTGAGACAGTGAAAGCAAACAGTAGAACAGGCAGATGGTCCGCATATGCCGGGTACCGAAGTCCACCACGTCCGCCTGACTATTGAAAATCCCAATCAGCTGAGGAGCAAAGAAATAGGAAAATACCCCGATGACTTCCGCCAGGATCACCGCGCAGCCGATGCCGAAAGCCACGCCCTTCTTTACCCGGTCATACTGGTGGGCGCCCAGGTTCTGCCCCACGAAAGTACTGAGGGCCTGGGTAAAGCAGGTGATAGGCAGAAACGCGAAGCCCTCCAGCTTGGAGTAGGCCCCGCAGCCCGCAATGGCCGCCGTGTCAAAGGCGTTGATGTTGCTCTGCACCACCACGTTGGCAAGGGCGATCACAGAATTTTGCACACCGGAGGGCAGTCCGAACCGCAGAATGCTTTGCAGACTCTTCCTGTGGAACCGAAGCTCCCGCCACCGGATGCCGTAGGATTCTTTTTTCGCCCGAAGCAGATGCAGACAGCAGAGCATGGCGCTGATGCCCTGGGAAATGGTGGTAGCCGCAGCGGCCGCCCCCACCCCCAGCTTCAGCACCGCCACGAACAGCAGATCCAGCACCACGTTAATCGCGCTGGAGATCATCAGGAACATCAGGGGATGCCTGCTGTCTCCCACGGCGTGGAGAATGCCCACAAAGACATTGTACATCACCGAGAAAAGAATGCCATAGGAATAGAACCGGAAATACCGGATAGACTGAGGCAGAACGCTTTCCGGCGTTCCCATCCACTTCAGAATCAGCGGGGTAAAGACCACGCCGAATACCGTCAGGAAGGCTCCGGCTGTCAGGCCGAAGAGGATCAGCGTGTGGATCACCTTCCGCATCTCCTCATATTGTCTCGCGCCGAAAAGATTCGCAATGACAATGCCGCCGCCCATGGCCACACCGTTAAAGAAGCCCAGCATCATGAAAATCAGGCTGCTGGAGGAACTGACCGCCGCCAGGGCCGTGCCGCCAATATAATGTCCCACCACCCAGGAGTCAAAGGCATTATAAAACTGCTGCAGCAGGTTCCCTAAAAAGATGGGAAGGGCAAAGGTCAGCATTCCCTTCCAGATGGACCCCTCCATCAGGGAACTATGCCGGTCATACATGGAACGCAACACTCCTTTTTCTCTGTTCGTCTGGATATTATAGAATCACTTTCCGGAAATGTCAAACCATGAAAAACATCACGGGAAGCCTCACCCGATTCCCTGGTATTTCCTGGCCGTGTCCCGGTATACCCGGACGATCTGCTGCAAAATCTCAATATGCTGAAAGCTTTTGTGGTAGATGAGGTTTGTGTCCCGGACCATGCTCAGGTTCTCAATGGGCAGCACCGCCAGCTTTCCTTTCCGCGCCTCCTCCATGCAGGAGCTTCTGGGCAGTACCGACACGCCAAGGTCCTTCCCGATTAAGCTTTTGATGGTAGCCACATTGTCCACCTCCACCATAATGTGGAAGCTGTCAATGCTCTCCCCGATGCTCTCCAGGGCGGAGGCAAACAGCATCCGGGTGGAGGAGCTGTCGCCCCGGAGGATCAGGTTTTCCCGCCGGAGCTGCTCCACCGTAACCATGGCGTTTTTCGCCAGAGGATTGTCCCGGGACACTACGCAGGCTAAGTAATCCGTGCTCAGCATCAGGCTGTTTAAGTCCGGATCGCTGTTTTTTCCGTCCACAATGGCGATATCCACCTCAAAATTGCCTAGCATGGTATAAAGATTTTTTATGGTATCTGTGATAATAATTATGTTTAACCCAGGGTTTTCCTGGCCGCATCGGGTCAGAACCTCCATGGCAAAGTTGCTTTCCGACGTATGGGTAACACCTACCCGAAGCTGCCGGATGTTCCGATCCGCGCTGGAAATTTCCCGCCGCATGGCTGTGTCCATGGCCCGGAAGCGTTTGGCATATTTTATGGCAATTTCTCCCTGGGCAGTTGGCTCCAAATTCCCCTTTTTCCGTACAAACAGGGGTATTCCCAGCTCCTGCTCCAGAAGGGCAATGTGATGGCTCACCGCCGGCTGGGTCAGGGAAAGCCGCCGGGCCGCTCCGGTAAAGCTTCTTTCCTCCGCCACGGCAAGCAGCGTATCAATTTTTCCGTCCAGCATCCCCCGGGGCCTCCTTTCCTCCATAAAGAAAATTTTTGTATTACTCAAAAATCCTTATTTTACTTTATCATTTTTGTAGTATACAATGCAGTATATCATAGAAGGTAAAAAACCGCAAGTCCATTCGTTGAAAGGAAGTACTCCATGCCCTTCATTTTATCCCGGGCCACGCCCTCCGCCCAAATCATCATCTCCATCTCCCTGATCCTCTTTTCCGGTTTTGCCATGACCCGGATCACCAAACGCCTTCGGCTGCCCAACGTCACCGCCTACATTCTGGCGGGCATTGCGCTGGGTCCCTACTGTTTCGATTTGGTGCCTCAGTCCTTTGTGGAGGGCTCGGATTTTCTGGCGGACATCGCCCTGGCCTTTATCGCCTTCAGCACCGGCGAGTTCTTCCGGCTGGAAACTTTGAAAAAAAGCGGGGGAAAGGTCATTGCCATTACCGTGCTGGAAAGCCTGACGGCCTCCGCCCTGGTCTTTATCGCCACCTTTCAAATCTTACGTCTGGGGCTGGGCTTTTCCATCGTGCTCAGCGCCCTGGCTGCCGCCACCGCCCCCGCTTCCACCCTGATGACCATTCGTCAGACCGGGGCCAAAGGGGATTTTGTGGACACCCTGCTTCAGGTGGTGGCCCTGGATGACGTAGTAGGGCTTCTCGCCTACAGCATCGCCATTTCCGTAGCCGTCGCCGGAATCTCCGGCGGGTTTCAAATTGCCAGCGTCCTAAAGCCCCTGGCCGTCAATCTGGGGGTATTTCTCCTGGGCGGGCTGTTCGGTGTGTTTATGAAGCTGCTGATGCCCAGGGGCCGCTCCACGGACAACCGGCTGATCATTTCCGTCGCCACCTTGTTTGCCTTCTGCGGCGTGTGCACCGTTCTGGATGTGTCGCCGCTGCTTGGCTGTATGTCCATGGCCACGGTGTACATCAACATCACCGGGGACGATAAGATTTTCAAGCAGCTCAATTACTTCAATCCGCCCATTCTGCTGATTTTCTTCGTCCGCTCCGGCCTGAACTTCCGGCTCAGTGCCCTGACGGACACCGGCTCCGCCATCGCCGGGGTTCCCCTGCTGGTCATTGGGATTGTCTATTTTCTGGTACGCATTCTGGGCAAATATCTGGGCGCGTTCCTGGGCTGTCTTCTGGCCCATAAGAAGCCCTCCGTCCGAAACTATTTGGGTCTGGCCCTGATTCCTCAGGCAGGGGTGGCCATCGGCCTTGCTGCCCTGGGCGCCAGAACTCTGGGTGGAGAAGCCGGCTCCGCTCTGGAAACCGTAATTCTGGCCTCCAGCGTCCTCTATGAGCTGATCGGTCCCGCCTGCGCCAAGCTAAGCCTGTATCTCAGCAAATCCTATTCCAACAACTTAGACGACGTGGCCCCGGTATCTCCGGAGCCGGGACAGAACGCAGTGGAGCTGCTCATCGCCCAGATCCAGGCCATTCAAAAGGAGCTGCCGGACCATTCCGGGGTCATGAGCCCCAATGAGCAGGCATTCCTGGAAGCCGCCGAGGAGCAATACGCCATGCTGGGACGGCGGCACCAGGGAAACAGGAAATAAAACGATTTTAAGGAGTAAAACCATGCTGGAAAACTTTGTGGATCCCATTGGATCCCTTTGCGGAACCTGGGCACTGGAACTGACTGTGCCTTCCATTTTTCTGCGGCTGGGGCTTGCTGTGGCCCTGGCGGCGGTCGTCGGCTGCGAGCGAGCCAACAAGCGTCACTCCGCTGGCCTGCGGACCTTCATTCTGGTCTCCCTGGCCTCTGCCTGTGCCATGCTCATGGATCTGTACCTCATGCGGCTGACCAAGCTGGAAATTCCGGTTCTGTCCGCTGCCGCCGTCATCAGTGAGGCCATGCTCAGCGGGAATTCCGTCCTATTTAACGCCCGGAATCAGATTAAGGGTCTGACCACCTCGGCGGGGCTGTGGACCTGCGGCATTCTGGGGCTGGCCTCCGGTGCGGGCTTTTATACCCTGACCATCACCGCATTTGTCTTCCTGCTTTTCATCCTGACCTATCTCCCCACAGTGGAGATTTGGCTGACCAACCGGTCCAATCATTTTGAAATCCATCTGGAACTGAAGGACCGGTGCAACCTTCAGGACTTTGTCACCACCATTCGCCGTCTGGGGATGTCCATTGACGACATCGAGTCCAACTCTGCCTACTTAGGCTCCGGTCTCAGCGTCTACACCGTCATGATCTCCGTCAGCAGCCAGGAACTGAAAAAGTACAAATCCCACAGTCAGATCATTGAGGCCCTCAGCACCCTGGATTATATTTATCATATTGAAGAACTCCGGTAGAGAACACTCTAACCATATCAGAAGCCCACAGGTTCCGAAAAACCTGTGGGCTTTATGCTGCAGTCTGTCAGTCTTTCCATGTAAAGTTCTGCCGTCCCGCACCGATTTCGAAATGATACTTGGCAATTCCCAGATCGATTTTCGTATAGAATCCCAGGCCTGCTTTGGCGCATACCTGGTTGCCCTCCTGGATAAAGCGAAACTTCTGCTGATTCACTGCCGTAGGCGCGAGAAGCACGGCTTCCATGCCCCTGCGGAACCACTCCGGGGCAGGCTCCACGGCTTCTGCTATGCTGTCCATGGACTTGGACACATGGGCGGTACCCGAATTGACGCCATATCCCAGTGCGATGACCACACACAGCTTCTCTCCCGGCAAAAGCGTAAAGGCGGTTTTGATCTTGCTGTAGGTCATGGCCACCCAGCAGGTGTTCAGCCCCAGCTGCTGAGCCAGCAGCACCAGACGCTCCCCGTAATAGCCGCATTTTTCCTCCAGGGAGTCGTCGGCTTTTCCGATCATGGCAATGTAGTTCTTTACCCCGCTGAATTTCCCGTAGTGGGCCATAAAGCCGTCAAAGGCTTTCGGCTCCTCCAGCACAAGCTGAATGTGCAGTCCGCTTTCCTGATTGCACCGGGCCACCTCCGTCTCCAGAACGTCAAGCTCTGCCCTTCCCAGGGGTCTAGACTGATACTGCCGAACGCTATGCCGCGCCGCCATGGCTTCCCAAAGATCCATATTGTGTCCTCCTTTTATTCTTCATTGGAGAAGCGGATCAGCGGGTGCTTTCCTCTGTCCCAGAGATACAGCGCCGCCACCGCCACAGCTCCCAACGTTTCCAAAATCATATCCATCATGGTGTCGTGAAGGCCAATGTCCAGATATCCGCCCCAATCCATGGTCTGCCCGTTGATTACCACTGACTCGATAGGGCCAATGGTGCCCACCTCTCCCGGCACGTCGGTGAAACGATGGGAGTGGATCACCGTCACCACCGAATCCGCCTGGGTGTCCGAACCCAGCAGGTTGTCCACGCTAAACTCGTAAAATTCCCACAGCATGGACAGGGCCATGGAAAAGCACAGGGCGAAAATCGCCGTAGCCAGGATTTTTTGGGTTTCTTTTCCCATGAGCAGCCGAAACAGAAAAATCCCCACGATGGCGAACACCACCCCGCCGGTGATGTGGAGAACCTTGTCCCAATGGGGGATCCAGGTATAAAAATCCAGCGTATGGCCCAGCATAGGCCCCAGACAGTAAAGCACGCAGAACACATACAGAGGTGTCCAGATTCTGCACTTACAGACCCGCTCCAGCAGTTCCGGCGCCAGCAGCAGCGGAATCGTCACCACTGCCAGCAGGAGTTTGTCATTGAAAACACCCTGGGCAATCAGCATAACGCAGGTGGCGATAGTCACCAGCTCACAAAGGATTACAGCCGTTCTTCTTGCTATTTTTTCCAATTTGTCTGCCCTCTTTCTTTCGGTCTGGAGGAATCGGTTTATGTTTCCCATTATATCTGGTTTTTCTGTTTTATCAAGGGATGCCGCTCAATGTTCACCAATTCTTTATATTTTCCATTGGGGAGAGTGTCTGTCCGGCCGGGAATTGACATTTTCCCACCAATATGGTATTTTAATTTATACAACTTTCCTATTCTCCAGATGAGGTGCTGCGAAATGTTTGAACATCCTTCCGTTTGTCTGCTGAATGATTCCTTTCCACCGCTGATTGATGGCGTGGCCAATACCGTTGTCAGCTATGCCCGCTGGCTGCCGGAACAGGGCTTTGATCCGGTGGTCGTGACCCCCGCCCATCCTGATGCCCAGGATTCCAGATTCTCCTACCCGGTGATCCGCTATCCCAGCATCGATCTGCGAAACTGGATGGGATATCTGGCCGGGGTTCCCTTCTCTCCGGAGCTTCTTCGCCAGCTGCAGGATCGGAAAGTGTCTGTGCTCCACACCCACTGCCCCATTGCTTCCACTCTCCTGGCCCGACAGCTTCGGGCCGTTCTGGATGCGCCCCTCATTTTAACCTATCATACGAAATTCGATATCGACATTGCCTCCATCCTTCGCTCCAAGGCCCTTCAGGAGGGAAGCAAGCGGGCATTGGTGGAAAACATCACCGCCTGTGACGAAATATGGGCCGTGAGCCAGGGCGCGGGAGAAAACCTGCGCAGCATAGGCTACCAGGGGGATTATGTGGTTATGCCCAACGGCGTGGATATGCCCCTGGGCCGGGTTTCGGAGCAGCAGTGCCAGGCGGCATGCCGGGGCTGGGATCTGCCTTTGGGTGTGCCTGTCTTCCTGTTTGTGGGACGGATCCGGTGGTACAAGGGCTTAAAAATCATTCTGGATGCCCTGGCGATGCTGAAAGCATCTGGGAAGGACTTCCGGATGGTATTCATCGGCGACGGCACCGACCGGGCGGAAGTGGAGCGTACCGCCCAAGAACTGGGTCTTAATTCCGTCTGCTTCTTTACCGGGGCAATCTCTGACCGGGAGACTCTGCGGGCCTGGTACTGCCGCAGTGATCTATTCCTGTTCCCCTCCACCTTTGATACCAACGGACTTGTGGTTCGGGAGGCTGCCGCCTGTTCCCTGGCATCGGTTCTGGTGGCGGGAAGCTGCGCCGCGGAGGGCGTGACCCACGGGCGCAACGGGTTCCTGATCGAGGAAAATGCCCCCAGCCTCTTTGCCCTGCTGAAGGATTTGACTGGCAGGCGGGAGGAAATGCGCCGGGTAGGTGTAATCGCCGGGAAGGAGCTGTATCTTTCCTGGGCGGATGCGGTGAAGCTTGCCGCCCAGCACTACGAAATCGTCATTGACCGTTATCGCAGGGGGAAATATCCCCGGGGCAGGAAGCCTATGGATCATGTGCTGGGCCACAGCGGAGAACTGATGGAAGATCTTGCCAAGGCCCAGGACCGTCTGCGGGAGATTGAATCCCATATGCACAGCCGGATGGAATAAGCGAATCCCCCTGGTGCAGGCCGCGGAAAACCACGGCCTCCCCAGGGGGTATTTATATGTCAAACAGGGTCAGCCTTTCCCAAAAGGGGGATGGAAAGCTTCCGATTGAACCAGTCAACCAGTGGCCCCATGCCCAGGGCCATAACGACGGTGCCAAGCCCTAAGATTGACGGGATCCAGCCTGTCCCGCCGCCGCCCAGCAGATACATGCCTGTGCCCAGCAGAACACAGCCCAGGTCAGTGATAATCCGGATGTACTTGAATTTTCCCAGTCTCCACTTGTTCGCGCAGACCAGGGCGATGGCGTCGTAGGTGGAGACCCCAAGATCCGCCGTGATATACAGAGAGGAGCCCAGGTTCACGATCACAAATCCCAGGAGGAAGGCAGCCCCCCGCCCCACCAGGGACGGGTCGGGAAAAACGCCCATCAGGCAGGCATGGGAAAAATCCACAATGTAGCCTACCAGAAACAGATTAATGAGAGTGCCAATGCCGATGTAGTGCCGGTCAAAAAGGATGGCAAACAGCAGAAGCGCCAAGTTCACCAGGACGTAAAGTGTCCCGTAGGGAAGGGGCGCCAGCCTTTCCACACCACGCACAAAGGACTGGAAGGGATCCACTCCCAATGCGGCAAATCGCAAGACCCCCACGCCGGCGGCGGTGATTACCACGCCGATCAGCGACATAAAAATCCGTTTGGCTTTCAAAAAAAGATCTCCTCACTCTATCATTTTCGGCTCCCGCCGCGAAGGCGGGAATCCAGTTGGAAACGCCGGTAAATCCGTTGTCCATTGCCCTGTGCCTTCAAGCGTATAGGGCTCGGGCAGTTTTTTCTATAATAGCATACTTTTTTTCATTTGGATAGTCTCTTCATTAGCCCCTATCTAAAAACTGTCGGAATGCCCAAAAGCGAGGGATTTTTTGCTCTGTGCAAGCCATTTTTCGCAGGAATACGGGATGTATTCCAAGGAAAAATGGTGCCGCACAGGGCAAAAAAGAGCCGCTGTTTGGGCGTTTTGACAGTTTTCAGATAGGTCCTAAATTTTCCTATTTTCTTTTGAGAGCCGCCGGGATGTCCCAAATCGGTCCATGCCCGGGCTTATGGCAAATGGTTTTGGGAATCGGAAAAACGGGCAGCCGGAGCTGGCGGAGGCCATTGTGGGCCTTCGGTCCACCGGCAAGATCATCCCTGTTCTGGCAGAGAACGCTTGAATCACTTCGATTCTCTCTGGAAAACGGCGTGCAGGCAGGGGAATCCACCGCTTGTACGCCGCCTCTTTTCTATCAAAAAGGAAATTGTTTTTTATTTCCGACATCTTGCGCGGAACTTTCGTCCATGATAAAATAAGAAAAAGAATCTTTCCCGAAGGAGCGGCTTTATGAATCCCACGGTCAGCATTATCGTCCCGGTCTATAACGCGGAGCGTACCCTCCGCCGCTGCATTGACAGCATTCTAAATCAGGAGTATACGGATTTTGAGCTGCTGCTGGTCAACGACGGCAGCACCGACCATTCCGGGGCCATCTGTGAAGAATATGCCGCCCGGGACAGCCGGGTTCAGGTCTTCCACAAAGAGAACACCGGCGTTTCTGCCACCCGGAACCTGGCTCTGGACCGGGCTGCGGGCACCTACCTTCAGTTCCTGGACAGCGACGACTGGATTACCCCGGACGCCACCCGCTCCCTGGTGCGGGCCATGGAGAGCGGTTCCTGCGACATGGTGGTCTCCGATTTTTACCGGGTGGTGGGGGAACGGCTGTCTCAGAAGGGGCATATCGATCGGGACGGCCTTCTGACCCGGGAGGAATATGCCGCCTGCATGATGGAAAACCCTGCTGACTTCTACTACGGCGTTCTGTGGAACAAGCTCTATCGGCGTTCCATCGTGGAGGCCCATCACCTGCGGATGAATACCGACATCACCTGGTGCGAGGACTTCATGTTCAACCTGGAGTATATCCGCTGGGCGGAAACCTTCCGGGCCATCCAGCTCCCCATTTACTATTACGTCAAGACCAAGGGCTCTCTGGCCTCTCAGAGTCTGAACCTGAGCCAGGCTATGAAAATGAAGCGGCTGGTTTTTTCGGACTACCACCGGTTTTACAAATCGGTGCTGGACGAGGAGGAGTATGAAAAATGCCGGCTGAAGGTCTACGGCTTCCTGCTGGAGGCCGCCGGTGACGGCTCTGTGCCCCCGGCCATTCTTCCCAGTTCCCAGAAGTTGGGGAACGAGCGGATCCAGGTCTCTCCCTATGTTTTGGAAGGCGAAGGCGTGCTGTACAACGCCTTCCTGGAGCGGAAGCTGCTGGACCGGTGTCTGGAAACCGGAGCTCTAAAGCATGATCTGGCGCTTTCTGACGCCAAAGTGCTGCTGGCCCTCCGGGAGATGCACTTCCAGCCCACCCGCCGGGAGGCGGCGGATTTTGCGGGTCTGCCCCGGAGTACGTTTGCCCGTTCCCTGCAGAAGCTGACCAGTCGGGGCATTCTGAAAATCACAGAAGTCCGGCGGGGAAAGGAACAGGTTCGGCGAATGGACATTACCTTTTCCGATGCGGCGGCCCCTGTGCTGGAGGATCTGGAGACCGCCCGGCTGGACTATGCGTCCGCCCGGCTGGCGTGCCTGCTCCCGGAGGAATTGGAACAGTACAACCGCATGGCGGAAAAGATCCAGGCCCATATTCGGGAGATTTTGTAATACAGAAAACCATCTCCGGCTCAGCGATGGCTGCTGGGCCGGAGATGTTTTTTTTGCGCGTATTCCTTAGGAGGCTCTGATTCATTCGGCAAGAGCTGACAGCGAGAGATTTTGTCCCAAGCGAAGGTGTGGAAAATGAGGGAATACTGTATATATTTCCCATTTTTCACACTGCATAATTGGGGCAAAAGATCCACTGCTCAGCCGAAGGCAAATTATTCAGAGGTTCCCTTATTTCACGGTGAAGTTCTGCGGCGGCAGGGTCCTGTCACCGGCGTTGTGCTGGAAGTAATCCAGCATTAACTGGGACATTTCCATATTGATCTCCCGCTCCACGGGGCATCCCAAATAGCATTCGTAGCCCCCCGTGCCGCTGGCCCGATAGCTATTCAGACAGATTGTAAAGCTGTCCTCATCCCGCACCGGTCTTCCCTGCCAGGTAAGCTTCGCCACCCGGGCGCCCACCGGCCGGGAGATATCCAAGACATATTCCACCCCGGCATAGTAGTCATAGTTATAATGCTCCACCTTGGGATGGAGAAAGCTCTCCGACACCCGCAGCGCCCCGCTTTCATCATAGGAAAAATAGGCCGCGCTGCGCTCCATCGCCTGCCGAAGCACTGCCCCGGTGATCCGCAGAACCGCCAGCGTATTGGTGTAGGGATAGGCCGTCAGAAGGTCCCGGCGGCGTACCGTCTGTGGCAGCCCGGCGATTTCATTGGCAAGACTGGTAGCGGAAAGCTGGGCCCCGGAAGCGGAAAGCTGCACCTCATTGAAAAACGCAGCCAGTCCACAGCCGTCCCGCGCCATGGACAGGGGATCACTGGGGAGCAGCGGCTCCTCCAGGTGTCCCACCACCGTGTCCAGCCATTGCTGAGCGCCCTCTTCTACCGGGAAAAAAGCTTGCAGCAGTTCCTGGTCGCAGTCTCCCCCGGCAGGTATGGTTCTGCTGGAAAAAGATTTCCGTTCTGGCTCCACTTCCCCCATGATCTCAATGTATTCCTTCCCGTTTTCCGAGGGCTGAACCACGAAGGTCCCCCCCAGCATCCTGCCGGGAACCGACATATGCTGGTGTCCTGTCAGGAGGATGTCAAAATCCAGTTCCCGGCAAATCTGGCAGGCAATGTTCTCCCGGCTGGTGGTTAACGTCTGACCGGTGGTCAGATTCTGCTCAAAGCCTCCGTGATAAACGCAGACCGTCACATCTGTCTTCCCCCGCAGCGCTTCCAGCGCGCCCCGGGCAGCTTCCAGGGGATCGGTGATGGTGATACCCTCCAGATGTTCCGGTCGTTCCCACACATTCACATGGTCCGTGACAATCCCCACCAGGCCGACTCGCAGTCCGTTTTCCAGCACCTGGATTCGGGCAGGAAACCGGGAAGCCCCGTCTCCCTGACGGACGTTCTGGCATATACACTTTGCCTGAAGCGGTTTCAGATAGCTTTCGAGATAGGGCATTCCAAAATTAAAATCGTGGTTTCCCAGGGTAACATAGTCATACCCACAGCGGTTCATAATCTGAGCCAAGGTGCGGCCGTTTCCCAGAACGTCGTGGCAGAAGGCCCCGAAGGGAGACCCCTGCAAGGCATCGCCCCCGTCGATCACCAGGGTGTTTCCATCCTTGCGGAACCCGTTGGCGCATTTGAACAGTCCTATGTCCTTTTGCTCCCAGCTTCGGTAATCCGTGGGATAGATGTAGCCATGGATGTCAGAGGTAAAATATATCCTTAATTTTTTCATATCCTATCCCCTTGCCAGCTTAATACGAATCCGTGCGGAAATGGCTTCGATTATCAGCACCAGCGCAATCAGTCCCAGCAGAATAGAACCCACCTCGTTCCAGCGGTAGGCGCTCATGGCAAAGATCAGCGGCGCGCCGATGCCTCCCGCTCCCACAAGGCCTAAGACGGTGGCGTCCCGGAGGTTCATGTCAAAGCGATAGATGATGGTGGATATGAAATCCGGCATTAGCTGGGGCAGGATGCCATAGCGAATCTTCTGGAAAGTAGTGCAGCCTGCAGCGTCCAGGGATTCCAGGATCCGTTTATCCAGGTCCTCAATGCTTTCAATGTACATTTTGGACACCATGCCGATGGAGCACAGGGACATGGTCAGCAGTCCCGCAAAGGGCCCTGGCCCCGTCACCCGAATGAACATCAGGCCGTATACGAACGCCGGAATGGTTCGAATGGCCGCAATCAGCCCTCTGCCGATCACCGCGATGGGCCGGGGCACCAAATTGGTGGCAGACAGAAAGGATAGAGGCAGAGAAATCACCGCCCCCACTACTGTCCCCAGAAAGGCAATGCAGAAGGTTTCCAGCAGCAGGTATGGCACACCATCCGTACCAAAGGTCAGCAGCAGCTTGGTGTCCGGGTGGAAGATCCCGGAAAGAATATTCCCCGCCACCGCCAGCCCCCTTTCTCCGGTGCTGCCCAGCTTCACCGTGGTGCTGGACCAGGCCATGAGTGCCGCAATGAGAAAGGCGATGGAAAGCTGGTAAACCCAGCGCTTAGGGGCAGCACGATAGGCACGTTCAATGGTTTCATTCATTTTCCGTCCCTCCCCTCAGGTCAAGCGCTTGCGGATGGCGTGGCTGATCCCCTCGATCACCACCACCGTTACGAACAGCACAATCAGGATCATGCCCAGGCTGTCATATTCCCGCCAGCCGATTTTCTCATTCATGATCAGCCCCAGGCCCCCGGCCCCAACGTAGCCCAGAATGGAGGCATAGCGAACATTGCCCTCCAGGCAGAACAGGGACACAGACAAATACGTGGGCAAAACCTGAGGAAACACCGCCGTGACAAAGGCTTGCAGGCGGGTAGCCCCCAGTGCCTCCATGGCCTCAAATGGCCCCATGTCCACGGTTTCAATGATCTCAAATAGCTGTTTCCCCACATAAGCGAAGGTGAACACCCCGATCGCGCAGGTGCCTGCCATGGTTCCCAGGCCGAAAATGTAGGTAGCAATCAGGGCGCAGACCAGGGTAGGCAGGGTGCGAACCAGGCTCAGAAACAGCCGGACGACCTGCACTACAAACCGGTTCGTCACAATATTGCTGGCCGCGAGAATCGCAAAGGGAATCGCCAGCACCGCCCCCGCAAAGGAGCCCAGCAGGGACATCTTGATGGTGTCCAGCAGAGGCCCCCAGATCTTGGAAAGATAGGCCGTATTGGGCGGCACCATGGCTTTCAGGATATCAAAGAATCGGCTGCCGTTTTTCACCAGCACGGCAAAGGAAAAGCCTGTAATTTTCACGGACACCGCCGTAATCAGCACCAAAAGCAGCAGGATGAGGGGCAGGCGGCTCCTCTTTTCCTCCACAATCTCGCCGCTGGGAAGGGTATATTTCTTCGGTGGAAAAACACGGTCATACAGGCTCATGCTTCCGCCTCCTCCCCGTAAATGGCATCCAGCACAGTTTGGTTCACATCCTTCGCCGGACCATCATAGACGATTTTTCCGGCGCGGATGCCGATCATCCGGCTGGCATACTCCATGGCAAGCTCGATGTGGTGGATATTCAGCAGAATGGAAATCCCCATCTCCTGATTGATCCGGACAAAGTCCTCCATGACCTGCTTGGCAGTGACGGGATCCAGGGCCGCCACCGGCTCATCCGCCAGAATGATTTTTGGATTCTGGGCCAGGGTCCGGGCCAGGGCAACCCGCTGCTGCTGGCCGCCGGAGAGCTGATCCGCCCGGATGTAGGCTTTGTCCAGAATGCCAACCTTTTCCAGGGCCTCCAGCGCGGTGATCTTATCCTGTTTCCGGAAGGCCCCCAGCAGCACCCGCCAGAAGGGCATATCCGGTACGCAGGCGGAAAGTACGTTGCGGATCACCGTGGTGCGTGTCACCAGGTTGAAGGACTGGAACACCATGCCAATCCCCCTCCGGAATCGGCGCAGGCGCTTTCCCTTCAGGTTTTTGACGGAGGTGCCGTTCACAGTCAGGGTACCGCCGGTGATGTCGTGCATCCGGTTCACGGAGCGCAGAAGGGTGGACTTTCCCGCTCCTGACCGCCCGATGATGGCCACGAACTCCCCGTCTCCAATGGTCAGATTCACGTCGTCCAGCCCTACGGTGCCGTTGGGATAGACCTTCGATACATGGTCAAATACGATCATAATTTGCTCCTTTCCCAAAAAAGGGGACGGCTGCAAACCGTCCCCCCTAAGGGTGTTTTCGTGAAGAAGTAAGAGTGAATAGTGAAGAAGATTCCTTTATACGAATCGTAAATACAGAATCGGTGCAGCATCCCAAAAATAATTTATCAAATCATCGCCGCAGGCGATACCGCACTTATTCACTATTCTCTATTCACTCGTTTTTACTGTGCGGAAAGCTCCTGAATCAGCTTCTGAGCGGCCCGCTCATTGTCGTAATCAGCAGGGTTCGCCTTCTGGTAGCCGTTGTGGCTGTAGATGGCAATGACTTCCTTACCCGCATCGGTGTTGCCAATGTTGATGAAGGCATCCTGCAGGGCGGCAATCAATTCGTCGGACATAATGTCGGAGTTCTTGCTGACGGAGATGGTGTCGTTATAAATGGGCGCGGTAACACCAATCACGCCGGTCTCCTCCCAGATGGAGGCGGTACGGCCAAACTCACTGTTCCAGCGCTCGGCGTAGTCCCGGCGGGCGTCAGCATAAGTCACCAGCACGTCCACCTGACCGGAAGCAAGACGGGCAAAAGCGCTGGCATAGGAGTCCGCCTGAACAGCGCTGGACAGATCGGAAATGCCCTTGCCGAAGTGATCCTGAAGCCACAGGGCGGGGTAAATATAACCGGCGGGAGAAGAGGTGCCCATAACGCTCCAGTTGGCGCTGTTCACGTCTTCCCAGGTCAGCTCTTCCCCGTTGTTGACCTTGGCAACCAGCTCCTGGCCCTTGTCGGAGGGACCGGCAATCATCAGGGCCCGATAGGAAACCGCCTGCTTATCGGAAGCCTCGGTGGGCGTGCCGTCGTTCCAGTCCTTGGCCGCATCGGAGTCCTTGCTCAGGCCATCCCGGGTAGCGGTGAGGATCACCTCCGCGCCATCGTCGTAGAGGACATAGGTACCGCCAGGGATCAGGCCCACGTCGATGGTTCCGGCAACCAGTCCCTCACCTACGGCTTCATAGGTGGTGCCCACGGTAATCTCCACATCGCCGATTTCCCAGCCTAAGGCAGTCAGCTCGTCCTTCAGCATCTGCTTAAGAGGCTCTGTGGCCGTAATGATTTCGCTGGGTTCCCGGGAGGGGACGAAAGCGACCCGAAGGGTTTCGATCTTCTTGCTTCCCCCGGCGTTCTGGGCGTTCCCATTGCCGCAGGCGGCCAGCAGCCCAAGGGCCATGACAGCAGCCAACAAAAGCGCGATAACTTTCTTCATTTCAATTTCCTCCAAACCGTTTCTTTCTTTGATTTCGGGAATCCATGAGAAAAAACGCCAGCATTCCCGTCTGCTTTCAGTATAGCATAAAAGGGGGAGGAAATTTTTCCCGTTTGCGGGAATATATTATTTTTTCACCCCAGCGGTGATTCTGACAATTCTCCGGAGGAGCGCTTGTAGAAGTACAGCGCTATCAATTCTTCAAACGCAAGAATCACATGACCGAAAAACAGATTGGGAATTCCTCCTACCAAGGTCTGCTTCGCGCTGTCCAGAACAAAGGTGATATCCGAAAGCCTTGCCAGGGTGGAATCGTCCCGCTTGGTGAACAGAACGATCTTATATCCGTTCTGCCTTGCGTGGCGAACGTCGTTTACCACCGGCTCCGCTTCCCCGCTTTGGGAAACAACAAACATAATGGACGGCTCCTGCTCCGCCGTGTCGTTCCCGATATCCTCCTGAAATAGCATGAAGTCAAAGAAATGCACATGGTTATACGCCAAAAAGCCGCAGATGGAGAGCCGCTGCACCATATATGAGACAATCAGATCCGAAAAGCCCTCCCCGGATGTAAACATCTTTTGTTTCCTGGAACGGTAAAGCATCTGGCAGAACCTGTCGATCTGCTGGGGATCATAGTTGTCGATGAGGTTCTTGAGCGCGGAGCTGACGGTACCATCGTTTCCAGTCTCCGGATGCTCCAGCTGCCGGGAGAGGGAATAGTATAATTCGCTGTATCCGTCGAAGCCCAGCCGTTTGCACATTTTGACAATGTAGGTGGTGGAAATATAGTTTTCCTTCGCGATCTGCTGAATGGAAGGCCGTCTGTCATCTTTCTGAATGTGCTGCATGATACTGGTAATCACCTGCTCATCATTTTCTGAAAGAAGATTGGTCAGAAGATACTGGTTTTGCGCCATAGAAATCCCTCCGTTTTTTAAGGAAACGTCGCTTACGGTCTCATTATATCGCAAAGCGAAAACGGATGCAATCTTTTTCGACACTCTGACCGTCCCGCGGTCGTCATTGACCGTGGGACGGTGTATATTTTTCCGAAATAAAATTGTATCTAAAATAAGCGTTTTCTGCTCCAGTATAATCCCGATAAAGCATAGCGCCGTTCCAGGAAGCATCGAGAAACCATGCGCCAGATGGAGAGAAGCCGGAGACGCATATTTAACCTTATGGACATCGCCGGCCGGATTCATGAGATGCGGGATACGCCAAAGGAACAATGCGTTTCTTGGCTTCTGCATCTTGCCTTCCTCGGTACGCTGTTTCTATGCTTTGGTACTTATATATAAACGTTCACGAGGGTGCTTTAGACTTCTCAAAAAGGCACAATTTGATCCTACGAATAGAAGAGCATTTCATTCCGCATATTCCCATTCTTTCCGCACTTCTCCACTCATAAGAAGCCGTCATCTGCAAATGCTATGGTCACGGAAGGAAAAAGTCGTTTTCCCAGAGAAAGCGTCTTTGACTTTCCGGGAAAACGACAAAGGAGAGAAACGAATATGAAGAGCAACAACCAGATCAACGTCCCTCAGGCTCGTGATGCCATGGACAAGTTCAAGATGCAGGCCGCTTCCGAGGTTGGTGTCAACCTGCAGAACGGCTACAACGGCAACCTGACCTCCCGTGAGGCCGGCTCCGTCGGTGGGCAGATGGTCAAGAAAATGATCGAAGCCTACGAGCAGGGCCTGCAGTAACTTGCCCCAAAGAAGGCAGCCGGAAACGGCTGTCTTCTTACTTTTTCTGCCTTAATACAACCTTTATATTCCGCTTCTTGATTTTCTGCTTTTTTCATGCTATAGTTACCATAATATTTGTTTTCGGAGGCATTTCCCCAATGATCTCTTCTTTGCATAAACGCATCTGCCTTCTGTGTATGGTGTGCGTCATCCTTGCCCTGTCCGGATGCGGCAGCGGACACGCAAACTCCGATGTCCCCTCCACTCCTCCGGCCCAGACTGAAACCTTTTCCCCTACCACCGATCCCTTGCTGGAGGTGGAGGAGCTCGCCGTGGTGCTCGATGAGAGTGAACTATACACTCTGAGCCAATACCCCAATTTGAAAGCCGTGGATTTCAGCGGCAGCACCTGCTATGAGGCCATTGAGAATTACCAGCTTCTCCATCCCAATATCACGGTTACATATACGGTAGACCTGGGCGGCACCCAGGTAAGCAGCACCGCCCAAAGCGCCACCCTAAAACAGGATGGCTGCACCTTTGACGCGCTTCTCGAAAACCTGCAATATCTGCCTGATTTAACCGCCATCTCCTTTTCCGAGATCGAACTGACCGGAGAACAGATTGCCCAGCTCCGGGAAGCCTACCCAAAGATTACCCTGGATTACACCGTAAACCTGTTTGGCAGCACCTATGGCCTGGACACCCAAGCCCTGGATCTGTCCGATCTATCCTCTTCCCAGATTGAGGAAGCCGTTCGGAAGCTGGGTTTGTTTCCCAATCTCACTGAGGTCAAGCTGAGCAGCGCCCTGTCCATGGAGGAGGTGGCGAAGCTCCAGGATTCCAACCCGGGCGCTACCTTCCTCTATAGCTTTTCCCTGTTTGGTCAGACCCTATCCACCACCACAGAAACCGTAACCTTTAAAAATCAGGACATCGGCAATGCAAGGGCAGATGAGATTCGACAGGCCTTGGAAATTCTGGACAATTGCAGCCGCTTCCTGCTGGACAACTGCAAAATCGACTCTGAGGTACTTGCGGAAATTCGGGAGGAATTCCGCGGCAAGACAACCGTGGCCTGGCGCATTTACTTCGGCGACAATCTTCGCTACAACGCACTGACCGACGACGAGACCATTCGGGCAGTTTACCACGTTTCCGACGAGAATGTGTCGGCGCTCCAATACTGTGAAGGTGCAAAGTACATCGACATGGGCCATAACGATACCCTGACAGACTTAAGCTTCGTCAGCGGAATGCCAAACCTGGAAGTTTTTATCGGCTCCGGCTGCGCAGTCACGGAACTGACAGGCTTCGAAAACTGCAAGAACCTGACCTGGCTGGAGCTTGCCAACTGCCTGGCCCTGAAAAATGTCGACTCCCTGGCAGGCTGCGAAAGCCTCCGGTTCCTGAACATCAGCTACAGCAAAGTTACCAGCCTGATGGCATTGGACGGACTTCCTTTGGAACGATTTATCTATCTGAACCCCAGAGCCTCCACAGAGGAACAGAACACGTTTGTCGCCCTCCACAAAGGCTGTCGGACCGTTTATTACGGTTACAGCAATCCCTTCACTCCCTGGCGCTATGACGACAACGGCAATACCTTCAATGCCTACTACAAAGATGTGGTACGAAAAGCCTTCAATTACGACTACCTGGAAACCCTGCTTCCAAAGGATTAACGCAAACAGCACGCCCCTGCCCAACCGGCAGCGGCGTGCTGTTTTTTCAAAAAAGTGTCGTCTCTTATTTTTTCTGGATGTGAACCCAGCGGACCAGAAGCCCCAGGACCAGGCCAATCAACGCGGGCACCACCCATCCCAGATTCAATTGGAACCAGGGAAGTATCTTTTCCGCCAAGTCCAGCACCCCTTCCAGTCTCAGTGCCCCCCGTACGCTCTCCGGCAGGGTTTTTATCAGGTCAAACAGGGCGGCGAAGCAGGTAAAACCGGTGACGGACACATATACCGCCCGGTCATGGTCAAACAGCTTTCCAAACAGTGCCAGCCCAATCAGGGTAATGGCCAGGGGGTACAGGAACATAAGCATTGGAAGGCTGTACTCGATGATTTTGGACAGGCCAAAGTTGGACACGCAGAAGGAAAACACTGTGAAAACCACCGCCCAGGTCTTGTAGGAGCATCCCTTTGGGAACATCCGTGCAAAGGCATCGGCGCAGCTTGTCACCAGTCCGATAGAGGTCTTCAGGCAGGCGAAGGTCACAGTCAGGGCCAATACCACGCTTCCCGCCGTTCCCAAATAGTAATTGGAAATCTGGGCCAGGGCAATGCCGCCGTTTTCGGAAGTGGCAAACAGGCCTCGGGACTGAGCGCCCATCCAAATGGTGGCAATGTAGATCACCGCCATTAAAAGGCCGGTGAGCAGCCCGGAATGGAGCACATCTCCGGCGATGGCAGAATCCTCCGTCACACCCATGCCCCGGATGATGTCGATGACCACGATTCCAAAGGCAAGGCCGGCAATGGCATCCATAGTGTTGTAGCCCTCAATGAAGGAGGAGAACAATGCGCCGCTCTGGTAGGCAGCGTCCGGGTCCACAGAAGAAATGGGCGCTCCGGGTCTGCACAGGGCGCTAATCACCAGAATGGCATAGAAAATCAGAAACAGGGGGTTAATGATTTTGCCGATCCAAACCGTTATTTTTGCCGGGCGCAGGGAGAAAAATAAAACCAGGCCAAAAAACACCAGGGAAAAGATCAGCAGTTCCAGGGCTTCGGAGCCGCCCAGCAGGGGCTGCACCCCTGTGGTGAAGGACGTCGTGGCGCATCTGGGAATGGCAAAGAAGGGCCCGATGGTCAGGTAGAGCAGGCAGGTGAAAAAGTAGCCATATCCCCTGCCCACCTTGTTTGCCAGCGCGTGCAGGCCGTCGGAATGGGTGATGCCAATAGCCGCCACGCCCAGAATCGGGATTCCCACCGCCGTAATGATAAAGCCCATCATGGCGGGGATAACGTTCCGCCCGGCCAGTTGGCCCAGGTGTACCGGGAAAATCAGGTTCCCCGCCCCAAAGAACATACCAAACAGGGTCACGGCTACCAGGATTCTCTGCTTTCCGCTCAGTCGTTTTTTCATTTTGTGTCTCTCCTTCTCCTCTTTTCCATAATCCTATCATCGGGATTGCTTTTTTGGAAGCGCCGGTTTATAATATGGATATGAGAAAATGTCATAGGGGGCAAAACCATGGACAGCAAGAAGCTGGAAATATTCATGACCGCCGCGGATATGGGGAGCTTTTCCAAGGCTTCCGAGGTTGTCGGCTATACCCAGTCGGGGCTGACCCACATGATGGATGCCCTGGAGCAGGAAATCGGCTTTCCTCTGCTTCAGCGCAATCACAGCGGGGTTTCGCTCACATCCCAGGGGGCCGAGCTGATGCCCGCCATCCGGGAGTTTTTGCAGGCCAACGCCAATCTGGAAAACCAGATTCATACCATAGCCGAAAAGAAAAACGAGGTCATCCGGGTCGCGGCTTACGCCAGCATTGCTATGCACTGGATGCCGGAGATCCTCTACCGCTTCCGACGGATCTGTCCGGAGGTCAGCGTAGACCTTCGTATGGTGGACCATGCCCTGGAACCCTTTGAGCTGCTGGAAAGCGGGCAGACCGATGTTATTTTCGCCAGCCGCCAGAATTACAGTTGCTGCGACTGGGTTCCCCTCTACAACGAGGGTATGTACGCCATTCTCCCCAAGGACTATCCCCTGAATGGACGGGATGCGTTTCCTCTGGAGGAGTTTTCCGGCCAGGAATTTCTCATGCCCTATGGCCGGTTTGACATTGACGTAAAGGCAGCCATAGCCCCCCTGGGCGTCAGGCTGAACACCAAAATCTGCCGGGTGGACGACGAAACGGTGATTCGGATGATTGGCCGGGGCCTGGGTGTCTCCATGATGTCGGAGCTGATGATCCGGGGCCGGACGGACGACGTGCTGTGCGTGCCCGTCACGCCCGCTGCCATCCGGGAGCTTGGCATGGGCACCCACATCCGGCGCAAGGAGACGGAGAGCATCCAGAAGCTCAAGGAATGCGTGCTGAGGTTTCTGCGTAAGAACGAGCCAAGCGGGTTGGGATGATTGGAAAAACGCCTGCCAGGCTGTGAAAAAATTCACAGCCCGGCAGGCACTTTTCTGTATTGTCTGTCTGAAGGCAAAATACAGCCTCACCCGCTCCATTTACCGCTTCCAGTAACCTTTTTCGGATTCAGCCCACATCCCTGCGGGATGCGTTCTGAATCCGAGGGGCTCTCCCACGGGCTAAAAACAGTCCACCGGACTGTTTTTACGGAAGCTGACGCTTCCGCCGCCCTTTCGAGCCCCGTCACCCGTAAAAAAATCTGAGGTATCTCAAAAGAGATATCTCAGATTTTGGAGCGGGTGACGGGGCTCG
>DLAP01000010.1 GCA_002493965.1 Clostridiales bacterium UBA7044 | reverse complement strand
TCAAATCCCTCTCACTCCGCCAAAAATGTAGGTGCCTAAAGTTTTTGAGGTACCTACATTTTTTAGGTGCTGCCATGGGATTTGAACCCACTGAATGGAACAGTCCAGTGGACTGTTCCAATGACCAGTTCAAAAACTGGTCATCTCCTTGATTCAGTCAAATTCCTCCCACTCCGCCATAGCGAACACCTGGTATTCTGAAAGAATGCCGGGTGTTCTTGCTGTATGAGATTTTTACGCGGAAAAGCATCGGAATATGACAGGATGCACCTTGCGTTCCCCCTTGTTTCCCCATAGGATCCCATTTTTTTCTTGATCTTGCGCAGTTACCGCCTTCATAAACGGCTTCCCGTCATTCTTTATGCGTCCTGCTTTTTCCTGGCAAATACGCTTTCACAGCCCTGCGTTGGAGTCAAATTATGGGAACGTAAAGTGGTCCTGACTCCCGGAAACAGTCCACGTCCACAACCATGTCAAGCTCCCAAATGCTTGGCGCTTGACATATGGACGTATTTCATTTAAAATAAGGATAAGCGGTCAGATGCCGCTTTCACATCCGTATTGCTCTTTTATTCAATTTGGAAAGGTGATAACATGTATCGACTTTTAGAACTGAATCCTCAGCTCATGCCCTTTGCCGGGGATATTGATCTGCGTATGTTCCTCTACCATGCCACAAAGCAGCGGCTTCTGGGGGAAAATCAGGTCCTCAACGAGTTTGCCAACGCCCACCATTACTTTGGCTTTCATCATGTGGACGGAGGCTGGTACTACCGGGAATGGGCACCCAGCGCCTACCAGCTTTATCTGGAAGGCGATTTTAACTCCTGGAACCAAACAAGCCATCCCCTGAAGAACATTGGAAACGGCAACTGGGAGATTTATCTGGAAGGTGACGACGCTCTTTGGGAGGGCTGCAAGGTCAAGACCGTAGTGGATGCCAACATGACCCGCACCGAGCACATTCCCCTCTACGCCCGTCGGGTAGTCCAGGACCCCAAAACTGTGACCTTTGCCTGCGAAATCGTAGACGATCGGAAGGTCTTCCCCTGGACGGACCAGGATTTTCAGGCCGAGGAAGATGTCTATATCTATGAAGCCCATGTGGGCATGGCCCAGGAAGAGGGCAAGGTCGGCACCTATCGGGAGTTTGCCGACAAGGTTCTGCCCCGTGTCAAGCAGGCGGGCTACAATACCATCCAGCTTATGGCGATCATGGAACATCCCTATTATGGTTCCTTCGGTTATCAGGTGTCCAATTTCTTTGCCGCTTCCTCCTGGTTCGGAAAGCCGGAAGACTTAAAATATCTTGTGAATAAAGCCCATGCAATGGGCATCCGGGTGCTTCTGGACGTAGTCCACTCTCACGCCGTGAAGAACACCGCCGAGGGTATCAATATGTTCGACGGCACTACCTGGCAGTTCTTCCACGACGGCCCCAAGGGGGACCATCCCGCCTGGGGGACCAAGTGCTTCGACTACGGCAAGACCGGCGTGCTGCATTTCCTCCTGAGCAATCTGAAGTTCTGGATGACGGAATACCATTTCGATGGCTTCCGGTTTGACGGTGTCACCTCCATGCTCTACCATGACCATGGCCTGGGCACGGATTTTAACAGCAACGATAAGTATTTCTCCTATAACACCCACACAGAGGCCGTCACCTACCTTCAGCTTGCCAACGAACTGATCCGTCAGGTGAACCCCAAGGCTCTGACCATTGCTGAGGATATGTCCGGCATGCCCGGCATGTGCCTGCCCATCGAGGACGGCGGTATCGGCTTCGACTTCCGTCTTGGTATGGGCCTTCCCGATATGTGGATCAAGGCCGTCAAGGGCCAGGATCAGTTCTGGGACATCAACAAGATGTGGGGCGATATGTGTCTGCGCCGCCCCGGCGAGAATACCATCGCCTATGTAGAATCCCACGACCAGGCATTGGTTGGCGACCAGACCATGATCTTCCGTCTGGCCGGCGCCAATATGTACACCGACATGAATAAGGACTGCCACAACCCTGTCATTGACCGTGCCATCGCTCTGCATAAGATCATTCGCCTGTTCACTCTGGCAGGTGGCGGCGAAGGCTATCTCAATTTCATGGGCAATGAGTTCGGCCATCCCGAATGGATTGACTTCCCCCGGGAGGGTAACGGCTGGAGCTTCCACTATTGCCGCCGTCAGTGGAGCCTGAAGGAAAACGGCCTCTTAAAGTACCAGTGGCTGGGTGACTTCGACGAGGACATGGTGAAGCTCACCAAGGAAAACCATATTTTCCGTCAGCGCATGGCGGATATGCTCCTGATGAAGGCCCCCGAGCAGACCTGTGCCTTCTACCGGAACGGCCTGCTGTTCGTCTTCAATTTCCACTTTGAGCATTCCCTGAATAACGTGCTGATCCCCGTCCACCAGCCCGGCGAGTATACCGTAGTATTGTCCAGTGACGATGCCAGATACGGCGGCTTTGAAAATGTAAAGCATCAGACCTATTCCACTAAGGTCTTTGACGGCAAGCACTATATTGAGCTTTATATTCCTGCCCGTACCTGCTTTGTTTTGAAGGAAAAGGTGATTCTGCCGCCAAAGCCCATTAAAGAGCCTGTTGCATCCGAAACAAAAGGCATTTCAGATGCCGCCGCTGAAACCCCTGTGAAAAAGCCCGCTTCCAGCAGCAGAAGGAAGTCCGGCGCCGCAAAGAAGCCTGCCGCATCGGAGACCACCTCAACATCCAAAACAGAAGAGGCTGTAGAGTCCGAGAAGAAACCCGCTCCCCGCAAGCGTACAAAGAAAGCGGTGTCCGAGGCCTGAGCACCCAAAACACCCTCCGCCAAATTTGCGGAGGGTGTTTTCATCTTTTACTTTACCTGAAAAGGGATTCTCTCTTCTGTCTCCTTGTGGAACAGATACAGCTTATGGGGCTTTATCCGGAATTTTACCTTTCCCTTGGAGGCATCCACCCGATTGTCCGCGTCAATGATGCTGCGAATCAGAGGCGCCGCTGCTGCCGGATGGGAGGAAACCACGCTGACATCCCGGCCCATGACCTCCACATTGCGAAGATCACAGGTAAAGCTGCCCTGCTCATCCAGTTCAAAGCCTTCGGGTCGGATGCCTATAGTGACCTCCTGGTCCTCTACCCCGTCCACATCCAGAACCGCTTCCTCACCAATCAAAACCTTTCCCTGCTCTACCCTGCCGGCAAACACGTTGATGGGCGGTGTCCCCAGGAATTTCGCAACAAACAGGTTCTTCGGATCATCGTAGATTTCCTGGGGCTTCCCCGTCTGCTGGAGCACGCCTTCCTTCATCACCACGATCTGGTCACAAATACTCATGGCCTCTTCCTGGTCATGGGTGACAAAAATAGTAGTGATGCCGGTTTCCTTTTGGATCCGGCGGATCTCCTCCCGGGTTTGCAGCCGGAGGCGGGCATCCAGATTGGAAAGGGGCTCGTCCAGCAGCAGGACCTTGGGCATCTTTACCAGTGCCCGGGCAATGGCCACCCGCTGCTGCTGGCCGCCAGACAATTCATTGGGCTTGCGCGCCAACAATTCATCAATTTGAACCAGCTTGGCAGCTTCCAGCACCCGGCTCTGCATTTCCTCCCTGGTCAGCTTCGCCTCCCCCTTCAAATTCTGCAAGGGGAACAGAATATTCTGCTCCACGGTCATATGGGGGTAGAGCGCGTAGTTCTGGAATACCAGACCAATCCCCCGGTTTTCCGCAGACAGGGATGTTACATCCTCCTCACCGAAAAAAATCTTACCGGAGGTGGGCTTTTGCAGTCCGGCGATCATGTACAGCATGGTACTTTTCCCGCAGCCTGAGGGGCCCAGCAGTCCGATGAGCTTCCCGTCCGGAATCTCAAGGTCGAAGTGGTCCACCGCCCGAACCTCTTTCCCTGACTTTTTGTCCCGGCTGGGGAAAATCTTGGTCAGCTCCTGTAGGGTAACTTTCATATTGATCCATCCAATCCGTTCAATCGCGGTTTCAAGCCTGCCGCGGATATTTTCTTAATCATTATAACATATCTTTCCAAAAAAGGAAGCCCCAAATCCACTTCCATAGAAGCCGGGATTTGGGGCAGGATTCTTTTTCCGGGCAAACTCAGTTTTTTACGCTGTGATGAAAGCCAGGACTGTAATTCGTCAGCGGTCGAAAAACATAGCCGTTTTCCAGGCCCCACTGCAGGATCGTCTCTACCGCTTCCACACTGTAATTGTGAATGTCATGCTGCAAAACCAGCGCTACCTGCTTCTGCCCGATGCCGTCGATGACATTTTGGGCTACCGTCTCCGCCTTTTTTGCGTCTGAGGCGTCACCGCTGTCCACGTTCCAGTCGAAATACTGAAAACCCGCGTCCTGAACCGCTTCCGTCAGTACCGACATGATCCCCTGATAGCTTCCCACGCTGACCATATTGGAGCTGCCCCCAGGAAATCGGAGCAAGGTTGTCATAACACCGGTGTTTTGATAAATAATGTCCTGCATGGCGAAAACATCTTCAAAATACTTTTCCGGGCTGGCGTAGATCTCGGCGTAATTATGGGACACGGTATGAATGCCAATGCTGTGCCCCCGTCTGACAATCTCCCCCATTACACTGTTATAGCCGGAATCTGTCACAAAGAAGGTAGCTTTTGCGCCATAGCGTTCCAGCAGATCCAGCAATGCCTCCGTATCCGGGCCGGGACCGTCGTCAAATGTCAGATAGATGGTTTTCTCCTGAGGCCACTTCACCTCCGGGCGGGGCAGCGCCTCCACGACCACATTTCTCGTTACGCTGGTAGTGTTTTCGCAGTCATCGGAAACCGTGTAAATAAGGGTATATTCCCCGGGGGTCAGCCAGTCCACCTCCCCTTCTACCGTCACATACTCCGTCAGATCCACGTTCTGACTGTCCCTGGCGGAATATCCCGGGTCCGCGAAAAGAGAACCTACCGTGACTACGCAGGGATTCTCTCCTTCCAGGATAATCTCCGGAGGCTGAACGTTATCTGCCGGAATCTCCCGGAAAATGTAGGTGGGATTGCCGGAGGAGTCCATCACGAAGTAGGTCACCCACCCTTTGGTTCTTGTGTAAGTAACTTTATCCGTAATGTCACCGTCGTAATTATCCGTGGCTGTGATTCCATACAGCACATCCACATGATTGGCGCCCCAGTCTCTGGAGAAAGAAATCTTCGGGCTGACCGTATCGATCACGCATACCTGCCGCTGGGCAACCGCCCTTTTTCCCAGAAGAGATGCGGAATAGGAGACTGTATACCGCCCAAGGGTGTCCACCTTCAAATCACTGCTGCATACCGGCTTCAGGAATGGAATCACGATGCCGTCTTTCAGGAAATACCGACCAGACAGGCATACCGAAGCCCCCTGCTCCGTATACCGATCCCCATATTCCACATCGATGGCGGCGCTTCCCTCCATCCGGATCATCAGATCGAAAACGTACACCCAGAGCAGCGTAATCCCAATGAGGCTAAAAATCAGAATCGCCCGTCTTTTCTTCCGTGCCCTGCTGAGGGTACGCCTTGGCCTAAGCCCTTTCTCATTCTTCTCCATGTCTTTCCCGCACTTTCGTTTACATATTTTCTGTTTACATAATATTATATCGAAAAGTGTCGAAAAATGGAAGAGGTAATTTGTATTTATTTGCAGGAAATATTTTCCTTTTTGGCCATAAAAAATGTTCCGTACCGAAGTACGGAACATGAGAGGCTGTCCATCTTTACAGTTCCAGCCAGGCCATCAAATCCGGAAGGACTGTTTCAAATTTTACACCATACCAATGGTCAGAACTTTTTTCTGTATTTTTTATGGATTTTCTTGTGAAATCCGCAGAAATCTCAACAGAATTACGCAAAGAATGCCCCTTCATAAGTGCACCGGTAAAGCAGGCGGCAAAAATATCTCCCGTGCCGTGGTAATTTCTTCCTATCCGCTCATGCGCATAGTACCACCGGTCCGCACCCTCTTTTACCGCCACGCCCGTCATATTTGATGCGGAGCCGGCGCCAGTCAGGATTACACAGGATTCCTCCAGATCGTCCAGCAATTTATTAACATAACATTGGTCCGTTTTTTCCTCATAAAAATTCCCGGATAGGTAAGCCGCTTCCGTGATATTGGGCAAAATAATATCCGCTTTCCGGCAAAGCTCCCTCATTTTCCCCACATATGATTCGTCAAATCCGGCATACAGCTTCCCATTGTCTCCCATCGCCGGGTCCACGATCTTCAAGCCGCCGGGCGCTAAAAGCGTATCCATGATCTTCTCCGTCTTTTCAATGGCGGAAATGCTCCCAAGATATCCAGCCAAAATCGCGTCAAAACGAATTCCGCACTGCTCCCAGTGATGGCAGATACCCGGGATGGACTCCTCAAAATGCACCACGGCCGGTTTTCCAAAGCCACCGGTATGGGTAGAAAGCAGCGCCGTGGGCAGGACGCAGGTCTCGTGCCCACAGGCAGACAGGATCGGCAGCGCTACCGTCATGGAGCACTGCCCCACGCAGGAAATATCCTGAATGGTAAGGATCCGTTTATAGGCCATTTTTTCACCCCTCTCATGCCCACATTATATCATAGATCAGCCATTTTGCAACAAAACACCTGTATAAATTCTACGGATTATTGTTACATCGACAAATTTCTTTCCCTTATGAAAATGGCCTTGCAATGGAGAAAAAAAGTCATTATAATATTGTCATTCAAGCAAAGGATCATTCTCAATTTCTGAATTGGAGGGTACTCACAATGTCTAATGATGTACGTCCCGAATCCATGGCACGTATTACCACCCCGGAGCTGGCTCAGAAGTTCATCGACGAGCAGATCGCCGCGGTTCGCGCCCAGGTCGGCGACAAGAAGGTTCTGCTGGCCCTGTCCGGCGGTGTGGATTCCAGTGTGGTCGCCGCTCTGCTGATCAAGGCCATCGGCAAGCAGCTTGTCTGTGTCCATGTCAACCATGGCCTGCTCCGCAAGGGCGAGCCTGAGCAGGTAGTCCGTGTGTTCCGCGATGAAATGGACGCCAACCTGATCTATGTGGACGCGGTTGACCGCTTTCTGGATAAACTGGCCGGTGTTTCCGATCCGGAAACCAAGCGCAAGATCATCGGCAAGGAATTTATCGAGGTATTCAACGACGAAGCCAAGAAGCTGGAAGGCATTGATTTCCTGGCCCAGGGTACCATTTATCCCGACATTTTGGAATCCCACGGCGTCAAGGCCCACCACAATGTAGGCGGCCTGCCCGAGGGCATGAAGTTCGAGCTGGTGGAGCCTGTGAAGCTTCTGTTTAAGGATGAAGTGCGTGTGGTTGGCGAGGCTCTGGGGCTCCCCCATGGCATGGTCTACCGTCAGCCCTTCCCCGGCCCCGGTCTGGGTGTTCGCTGCCTGGGTGCCATCACCCGGGATCGTCTGAACGCTCTGCGGGAGGCCGACGCAATCTTGCGTGAGGAGTTTGACAAGAACGGCCTGGCCGGCAAGGTATGGCAGTACTTTATTGCCGTTCCGGACATGAAGAGCGTGGGTGTGAAGGACGGCAAGCGCTACGAAGGCTGGCCCGCCATCATCCGTGCGGTGAACACCACCGACGCCATGACGGCTACCATTGAAGAGATCCCCTATCCCCTGCTGCACCACATTACCGACCGGATCACCCATGAGGTGGCTGGGATCAACCGGGTCCTTCTGGATCTGACCCCGAAGCCCATTGGAACCATTGAGTGGGA
>DLAP01000092.1 GCA_002493965.1 Clostridiales bacterium UBA7044 | reverse complement strand
GACTTCTCCAACGCAACAAAATAAAAATTTTGTTGCGTTTAAAGCGCACATGTGCTATAATAGAGCTACAAGAGCCATATAACACCCAGATTCCATCATTAGGAGGATTTTCCATGAAACGCTATGCCGATTGCCCACAGATTTTGCGGGAGTTCCTGATCTATCATGAAAATATCAAAGGTCAGTCTCAGCTTACTATTTCAGAATATTATCTGGACCTGCGTATGTTTCTTCGGTTCATCAAGCTGATGCGCAACGATATGCCGATCACAACCCAGCTGGAGGATATTGATATCAAGGATGTCGACATCGATTTTATCAGACAGATCGACACCTCGGATATTTTTGACTTCCTGTCCTATCTGGCAAATGACCGGGCCATCAATCCGGAATCCGCCGCGCCGGACCACGGGATCTCCGCTGCAGCGAGAGCGCGTAAGCTTTCCTCTATCAAATCCTTTTATAAATATCTGACGGTTCGAACCAAACAATTGGACGAAAATCCCGTTGCCGATCTGGAATATCCCAAGCTGCGGAAAAGCCTGCCGAAATATTTGACTATGGAGCAATCCTCGGCATTACTCCAGGCCGTTTCCGGTCAGAATGAAAAAAGAGATTACGCGATCCTGATGCTGTTCCTGAACTGCGGAATCCGTCGGAGCGAGCTGGTGGGCTTAAATCTAACGGACGTATACGAAGACCGGATCCGTGTGGTGGGCAAAGGCAACAAAGAACGCTTTGTCTATTTTGGATCCGCCTGCCGGAAGGCCATCGATGCCTACCTGGAGGAACGAAATAAAAAAGTTTTGACCGATAATCGTGCCCTGTTTGGATCCAGAGACAATAACCGGATCAGTGTGACGGCCGTCCATCGGCTGGTAAAGAAGGCGCTGCTGCAGGCAGGACTGGATTCCACTCAGTTTTCCGCCCACAAGCTGCGCCATACAGCGGCTACAATGATGCTCTCCGGCGGCGTAGACGTAAAAACCGTCCAGGAGGTGCTGGGGCACGAGAATTTAAACACCACCCAGATTTACACGCACATCGAAAATACGGAGCTGAAAATTGCGGCGGAGGCCAATCCCCTTTCCAAGCTTGACTTTTCGAAATAAGTTGTGTAATATTTAGAATGCAACCAAAAGTTGACATATTCTACGATTGGATTATTGAAAAATGTCTATTGGTGAACGGATCGCGGATCTTCGGAAAGAACAGAATATCTCGCAGGGCCAATTGGCGGTGGCCCTGGATGTCTCCCGTCAGGCAGTCAGTAAATGGGAAAATGACCTGGCTTGTCCTGACACACTGAAGCTGATCCAGCTTGCGGAGGTCTTAAATACCGAAGTGGAATATCTGGCAACCGGCCGAAAACCCGTATATGAGGAAGCTCCCATTGTTTTAAATATGGTAAAAAAAGTGGACAAGGTTGTGGAAGTCGAGAAAATTGTGGAAAAACCCGTGATAAAACGCATTATACGCGTCAAATACCGAAGAAATCCGATGGAATATTTTGCGGTTGGCATTTTGGGCTTCCTTCTTGGCATTGCATTGGGCTTTTTACTATAGCCCTCTCCCCTTCTCCGCTTCTCATGGGACGGACAATATATCAGGCGTTAAGCGGTGCAGCTTCCCTCCCCTGCTTTTCTTCCTGTACACAATGCATCGTGTGAAAGCCCTTCATAGGTTCTGAGATGTAGAAAAAGCCCGGAGCGAATTGGCTCCGGGCTATGTTACGTGGCGCGCCAGAAGGAACTCGAATCCCCGACCTTCCGCTTAGGAGGCGGACGCTCTATCCAACTGAGCTACTGGCGCATATAAGATTTGCGTGTTCGTATCTGCGTGACGCTTTTTATATTCTACCCATTTTTTTATTGGCTGTCAAGGAAATCTGACACATTTTTTGCCATTCATTGCATATACTGTCCGGTAGCTTCATTTTGAAAGGAGAGACATACATGCATACCGGATGTGGAACAGCTGTAGACCTGGACGATCTGATTTTTGACGAGGAATCGGGAGGGCCAAGCGAGCGCTAAAGGGGAACCGGGCAGCAATGCCTGGTTTTTTCTATGCTTTCGGCTGGTGGTTACGAAGGTGATCGGCAGAGCCCTGGCGGCTCTTTTGCGGATGATGATAGGGTCAGGGTGGCAAGCCCTGACCCTATTATATTGATGGAGTCAAACCGGATAGAAGCTTAGCTCAGATTGCCATCCTTGTCGCACGTAAGCTTCACCGTCTTGGTCAGCCTTACACCCTGATATCTTACAATAACCATTGCGTAAGCGGACGCACCGGAGGTGTAGGCATCCTTATCTTCAACTGTCACGCCCTCTACATATGTCGCAAGGGAGCCAGTTGCGTCAGTTGCCGATGAACTGTTTCCATCATAGCTAAAGGTTCCATTTACCGTTACCGAATAAATGGATTGCCCGGACACCACATATACGGCTGTTTTGGAACCAACTTTTGTATGGCTGTAGGGCTGAATGCTGGGGACGGTGATTGTCTCAATGTAAAAGCGTCCATCCCCCAGGTCTTCAACCGTCTGGCTGATAATGATTTGGTCTTCTTCCTCAGCAGCCACAGGCAACGCAATCATGCTGCCAAGCAATAAAATACAAATCAGTAGTGAAAATGTTCTCTTCATGGTGCTCTCTCCAATCTATATTTGTTTTTTAGGGCTGACTATTGCTTCCATGTTAATGGAAATCCTCTTTATAAAGGGTAGGGGTGGTGATATAGGGTGCTATATCTTCCTCATATGTGATTTCTTCAATATATTCCCCCGCCAAGAGTTTACTTTGCTTGTAGCGGGAGTAAATCTCCACGCCTGAAACTACGACAACGACAAGAATTAAGACGGCTACCAGGAAAACCAAGGTGCGGCGTTCCGTTCGAACATATCCTCTGACTGCCTGAGCGTTAATTTCCGGCAGGAAGTCATCGGCCAACTCTTCCGGAGTACCGAATTGCATTTCCAGCATTGACACACTGACATTGTCATGTTCTTCACAGTAGAGGAGAACGTCATTCTCAAACTGTTTCAGGAATTTTTTCTTTTGCGGACGCGAACATGGGATTTTTCGCTCTATTTCCTGAAGGTACTGTTTGGCTGCTATGCTCATTTTCTTCCTCGTTCTCATAGCCGATGGCTACGCTGTTCAAAAAGACATTCTGAATCCCCTCTTGCACCTGGTCGAACTCCCTCTTCAGCTCACGCAGGCGCACACGCCCGCTGGGCTCCAGGTGATACAGCACTCGGTTTCGCTTCCGTCCGTGCATGGTTTCCACCGTAACGTCCCGCCCGGAAATGTAGCCAGAATCCAACATACGGTACAGCAAGGGGTAAAGGGAGCCTTCCTGCACCGTCAGTTTGCCGTTGCTCCGGTCAGATAGCATCTGGATCAGTTGATATCCATAAATGTCTCCCTCCTGGAGCATCAGCAGGGTAAGCATTTCGATGGAACCTTTTTTGAAAATACTGGTTGCCATATGCCACTCCTTTCAAATGAATTTCATGCAAATCATATCAAAAATGCAGAAAAATGTAAATACCTATTTTTCAAAAATAAAGAAAATATTAATTGGCATACAGCCGAATTTCCTTATTGGCTTTCCGAAAGAAATATGATATACTAAATATATGTAGATATGCTTCATGCCAGAAAGGAGGCGTTTTTATGGAGGATTCCACACGAATCATAGAATACAAATGTCCCTGCTGTAATGCTGGCCTGCGCTTCAGCGGCCATAGCCAGCGGCTAAAATGCGAATACTGTGGAAATACCTTTGATCTGGATTCTGTCCTGGCTTTTAACGCAAGCCAATCCCAGGCCCCAGCCGAGGAGGTTTCTTGGGAGAACTCTGGCCCCGGGGAGTGGACGGAGGAAGAGCAGGCATCTCTTTTTGGTTTTCAGTGCCCCTCCTGCGGCGGCGAAATCTTGTGCGAGGCAACGACCGTTGCTTCCTTTTGCCCCTATTGTGGTCACTCCACGATTCTTCCCTCTCGGGTAGACGGGCGCCTGAAGCCGGATACCCTGCTCCCCTTCCAGACCACCAAGGAGGATGCCAAAGCGGCCTTTCTCCATCTGTGCAAAGGAAAGCCATTGCTTCCCAAGGGGTTCACTGGGGAACAGCGGCTGGAACGGATCACTGGCGTGTATGTCCCCTTCTGGCTGTATGACTGTGATGCGGATTTCAGTGGCAGCTTTCATGCCACCCGGGTTCGTGTCTGGTCTGACAGCAAGTATAATTACACCAAAACCAGCCATTACCTGCTGAAACGGGAGGCGGATGCCCGGTTTATCGGCATTCCCATGGATGGCTCTGCCAAGATGGAGGATTCCTTTATGGAGTCCATTGAACCCTTTGACTACGGCAAACTGGTGGAGTTTGATACCGCATATCTGACTGGCTTTCTGGCGGATAAGTATGACGTACCCTGGAAAAACGGAGAAAGCCGAATCTGCCAGCGGGTGTCCGCCGCCATGGACAGCCGGATCCTGTCCTCCACCATAGGCTATCAGACCGTAATCCCTGCTTCCCGGCAGCTCCAGGTGAAGCACAGCAGAGCCCGCTATGCGCTGATGCCCGTTTGGCTGCTGAACACTAACTACCGGGGCAAGATCTATACCTTTGCCATGAACGGCCAGAGCGGAAAAATGACCGGCTCCTTCCCTATCTGCCCGAAGCGCACCGCAGCATGGTTCGCGGGCATCTTTGCCGCTGTTACTGCCCTTGTCTACCTGGTGCAGATGCTCGTACTGTGAGGAGGTGTGATCGGTGAAACGGAAATTCATTCTGATATTTCTCTGCCTGGGCCTGCTGCTGACCATTGCCGTTCCGGGAAAAGCGGAAACTGACCTGCCCTACGTCATTGACAATGCCGGGCTTCTGCTCCGGGAGGAAGAAACCAGTCTGGAGGAAAAAGCCCAGACCCTGCGTCAGGAATATGCTATGGATGTGGTCATCCTCACAGTAGAGTCCCTGGATGGAGCCACACCCCAGGATTATGCCGACGACTATTTTGATGATAACGGCTACGGATATGGCGATGACCGCAGCGGTGTGCTGCTGCTTCTCGCCATGGAGGAGCGGGACTGGTACATTTCCACCTCCGGCGACGCTATCTACGCTCTGACGGACTATGGGATCCAGCAGTCCATGGAGCAGGCGCTGACCTCCATCTCCCAGGGCGACTATGGACGGGGCTTTTCCGTGTGGCTGGACACCCTGCCCGCCTACTTTGACACCTATCAAAAGGGCGCCCCCATTGACGGCTATGCCGATTATTCCGGAAATTATTACCACGGCGACCGGGAAAGTGTTGTGCACTACAAAAAGAATCGGTCCCCCAGCATCATCCTGTCCATTGTAATTGGATTGGCAGCCGCCGGTCTCGGCGTTTTGGGAATGCGCGCCGCCATGAACACCAAGCGTCAGCAGCATGGTGCCGGAGATTATCTGGACGACTATCATCTGCGCACCCAGCGGGATTTCTTCCTCTACAGCAACCTCTCGAAAACCGCCCGCCCAACGGAATCCAGCGGCAGCGGCGGCGGAAGCTCCGTCCACCACAGCTCCAGCGGCAGAAGCCATGGCGGAGGCGGCGGAAAATTCTAAGAAGACACTCAAATTTTTCATAAAGGAGTATACATATGGGTCTTATCAAAGCAGCACTGGGCAGCGTCTCCGGCGTTCTTGCCGATCAGTGGAAAGAGTATTTTTACTGTGACAGTATGCGGGAGGATGTCCTTGTCTCCAAGGGCAGAAAGCGTGTCAGCGGTCGGGGCAGCAACAAGGGCAATGACAACATCATTTCAAACGGCAGCGTGATTGCCGTCAACGAGGGTCAGTGCATGATGATTGTGGAGCAGGGCCAGATCGTGGAATTTGCGGCGGAGCCCGGAGAATTCACCTGGAACGCGTCCACGGAAGCCTCCATTTTTGCCGGCGAATTGGGCGATGGCATCATTGGCTCCTGGGACAATCTGAAGCGGCGTTTTACCTTTGGCGGCAGCACCGGCAAGGATCAGCGAGTCTATTTCTTCAACATTAAGGAAATCATTGGCAACAAATACGGTACCCCCGCCCCTGTCCCCTTCCGGGTGGTTGACGCCAACATCGGCCTGGACATGGACGTTTCCGTCCGGTGCAACGGAGAATATTCCTATCGGATCGCTGATCCCATGCTGTTTTACAAGAATGTCTGCGGCAACGTAACCCAGGACTACACCCGGTCCCAGCTGGACAGCCAGCTCAAATCCGAGTTTCTGACCGCCCTCCAGCCTGCTTTCGCCAAAATCTCCGCCCAGGGCATCCGCTATTCCGCCCTGCCCGGCCATACCATGGAAATGGCCCAGGCTATGAATGATGTGCTGTCCGCCAAGTGGGGAAAGCTTCGGGGCATTGAGGTAGTTTCCGTAGGCGTCAACTCCGTTACCGCCTCCCCGGAGGACGAAAAAACCATCAAGGAGCTGCAAAAATCTGCCGTCTTCCGCAACCCCAACATGGCCGCCGCTCATATGGTCCAGGCCCAGGCAGATGCTATGAAGACCGCCGCCGGCAACAAAAACGGCGCCATGATGGGCTTCATGGGCATGAATATGGCTCAGGCCGCCGGCGGTCTGGACGCAAATTCCCTATACCAGATGGGTCAGCGTCAGAGCAGCGCTCAGCCCTCCGCCCCCGCGGCCTCCGGTACTTGGAAGTGCAGCTGCGGCGCGGAGAACACAGGAAAATTCTGTGTCGAATGCGGCGCGCCCAAGCCTGCTGAGGGCTGGACCTGTTCCTGCGGTCATGTGAACAAGGGCAAGTTCTGTTCCGAATGCGGCGCGAAAAAGCCCGCCTCCGCTCCCCTGTACCGCTGTGACAAATGCGGCTGGGAGCCGGAGGATCCCCAGCATCCCCCCAAATTCTGCCCGGAGTGCGGCGACCCCTTTACGGATGACGATATTCGGTAATTTCTAAACAAAAGCAGCGGTAAACTCAGGCGAGTTTACCGCTGTTTGATTATTTGGTTTTAAAATAGGCAATCAGCAAATCGTATCATTGTTTATAGTGCGGTTATC
>DLAP01000087.1 GCA_002493965.1 Clostridiales bacterium UBA7044 | reverse complement strand
TATGACTGCCAGTGGCAGTCATTCCACAATTTTCTCCGGGCTGGTTCGCAATGACAGCTTTCTTTGGAGACTTTTTGACACGCTGGGGGCTGCCTCAAAATGAGGCAGCCCTCAGTTTTAAACCAGATAAATTGCCTTGCAGGCCCGCATGGTCTCGTAGCAGTCTAGCTTGGAAACCAGCTCCAGGGGCGCATGCATACTCAGCACCGGCACACCGGCATCCACGGAGACGATGTTCCGGTTGGCCATGAACGCGGCCACTGTGCCGCCGCCGCCCTGATCCACCTTGCCCAGGGTGGCCGTCTGCCAAATCACGTTTGCCCCGTCCAGGGTGCTGCGGACATGACCCATGGCCTCGGCGGAGGCGTCGGAGCAGCCGCTCTTGCCCCGGGCGCCGGTGTACTTGCAGATGGCGACGCCATAGTTGACCATGGAGTTATTCCGCTTGTCGCAGGTCTCCGGGAAATTGGGGTCAAAGGCGTTGGACACGTCGGCGCTGAGGCAGAAGGACTTGGCAAAGCAGTCCTCCAGGGCTACATTCTGGGCGGCGCAGAGATTGCCCATAAAGTGCTCAAAGTAGTGGCTCTGCATACCGGAGATGCCCATAGAGCCTACCTCTTCCCGGTCCGCCAGAATGCACACGGCGGTCTTCTTAGGCGCTTCGATGGAGAACAGGGCCTCCAGTTCCGCATAGGCGCAGACCCGGTCGTCGTGGCCGTAGGCGCTGATCAGGCTCCGGTCCAGGCCCACCTCCCGGCATCGCCCGGCGGGGACCATGGTCAGCTCGGCGGACTGGAAGTCAGACTCGATCAGGCCGTACTTTTCGTTCAGCAGCTGCATGATGTGCAGCTTTACCAGGTCGCTGCCTTCGCCCACGAGAGGTTCGGTGCCAAGGATCACATTCAGCTGCTCGCCCTCGATGCCCTTGGCCAGGGTCTTCTGCATCTGATCCCCAGCCAGGTGGATCAGCAGATCCGTGATCATCAGCACGGGATCCCTTTCGTCTTCGCCGATGGTGACAGTGACCATGGTGCCGTCCTTGCGGTACACCACGCCGTGGATGGCCAGGGGGATGGTGGGCCACTGATACTTCTTAATGCCGCCGTAGTAATGGGTCTTGAAGTAGGCGATCTCCGTCTCCTCATAGAGAGGATTGGGCTTGATATCCAGCCGGGGAGAGTCCACATGGGCGGCGCAGATGTTGGCGCCCTCGCTCAAAGGCTCAGTGCCGATGACGGCCAGGGCGATGGACTTATCCCGGTTATTGTAGTAGATCTTGTCGCCGGGCTTTGCTTCCATACCGGGGGTAAAGGGCTTGAAGCCCAGGCTTTCCGCCTTTGCCACGGCCCAGGCGGTGGCTTCCCGCTCGGTCTTGCAGGCGTTCATAAAGGCCATGTAGCGCTGGCAGTAATCGTTCATGGCGATCCGGTCCTCGGCGTTTATCCGGGCGTAGCCGTTCTTGGGGGCCGCCAGCAGGGTCTCCCGGAGTTCTTCTGTGGTCATAGGGTTGTATCTCCTTTATGTGAAATGTATGGTACCATTATACCATCTTGCCGGAAAAATGCAAGGCATTTGGCACGAAAGGCTTCCTCCGTGCCGGTGTTTTCCAGCACATAGTCGCAGTGCGACCGGAACCAGCTATCCGGATGCTGGGCGGCAATCCGCTTGCGGGCATAATCTTCCGAAATCCCGTCCCGGATCATGAGCCGCCGGACCCGATCTTCCACCGGGGCAGTGACGGCAACGGTGATATCGCAAAGCTCAGAAAGCCCCCCCTCGAACAGGGCAATGGCGTCAATGGCGGCCAGGGCGGGGGCTTTTTTCAGCTGATTCAGGACCTCTTGCTTTACAGCGCTGTGGGTGATCCGGTTCAGATCCCGGAGGGCTTCTTCATCAGAAAAGACCAGAGCCCCCAGCTGCTTCCTCTGAAGCTGTCCCTGCTCCACCGTGCCGGGGAACCGGGCCCCGATGGCAGCAAGCAGGCCATTGTCCCGCCGGAGAAGCTCGTGATAGATTTCATCGCAGTCCAGGACCATGCCGCCCTGCTCCCGGATGCCCCTCAGCAGGGTGGTTTTGCCGCAGCCGGTGCCGCCGGTGATGCCCAGAATCATGTTTCTTCCTCCGCGTTCACAATGTGGAAGGCCGCCGCTTTTTTCAGCCGGTTCTGGACGGCATAGGCAACGCCTCCACCCTCGGGGCAACGGGCGTAGACCTGATGGATGGTGGGATCGTCCAGCTCCCGCAGTGCGGCAAACAGCCCGGCGGAGAGAGTATTTACGTCTGCTTCCCGGCCGTAGGCCAGGGGGCTGCAGTCCTCATACAGGGGCAGTTCTTCCTGGAAGCACAGCACCCGGTCCCCGGCGGTAAAGTGCCGGTGGATATAGGCGGCGGCCTTTTCCCGGCTTCCGGCGACGATTGTTACCGGCTCGGAAGGGGCGTAATGCCGGTACTTCATGCCCGGGGCCTTCACTACGGCGTCCTTGTCGATCTGGGCGGTGACGGCCTTGTCCACCACCAGGTCCCCCAGAAGGGCAATCAGCTGCTCCGGGGTGATGCCGCCGGGCCGGAGCAGCCGGGGCCGGTCTTCTGTCAGATCCACAATGGTGGATTCCACCCCCACCCTGCAAGGCCCGCCGTCTACAATGGCGGCGATGCGGCCGTCATGATCGTGGAGAACGTGCTGCGCCGTAGTGGTAGAGGGTTTGCCAGAAACATTGGCGGAGGGGGCGGCGATAGGCACCCCCGCAAGCCGGATGATCTCCCGGGTCACAAAACTGTCCGGGCACCGGACGGCCACGGTGGAAAGGCCCGCAGTGGTGCGCCGGGGCACCAGATCCCGGGCGGGCAGCACCATGGTCAGAGGCCCGGGCCAGAAGGCCTGGGCCAAAGCATAGGCGGCTTTGGGAATGTCATGGCAGAACAGCGCCATCTGGCTTGCGTCCCAGATGTGGAGAATCAGGGGATTATCCTGAGGACGGCCCTTGGCCTCAAATATCTTTGCCACGGCTTCTTCGTTCAGACCGTCGGCTCCCAGACCATAGACCGTTTCCGTTGGGATGGCTACCAGCTGCCCCTGGCGGATCAGTTCCGCCGCCAGAGTTGGAGCCTGGGGATCATCGGAAGAAAATACGCGTGTCAGCAATGAAAACACCTCGAAATAAGGAAATGAACATATGCCCTTCCCTTTGGGGAGGGTCAGTGTGTCAAAAAAGGCCTCGCTTTAGTTCGCCGCCGCAGCGGCGAATAAAGTTAGATCATTTTCTGCCGGGGCGTGTACCTGGCAGAAAATACTTCTCAGGCTGCAAGTGTGGAATTTGTGCTCAGCAGACTGCATCCTCTTGTCTAAAAAGCCCAAAGGGGTTTTTAGACAGTCTGGCCCTCCCCTTTGGGGAGGGTGCCCCCGAAGAGGGCGGGTGAGGTGGTGAAGGTTATGAACTGGGAGAAAGCCTGTGGCACCTCATCCGTCAGGGCTTCGCCCTGCCACCGTTACACTGTGGTATGATTGCCATTGGCAATCATGTGAATATTCTGATCTGCTGCGCAGTGCGCCACCCCAAAGGGGAAGGCTTTGGTAACGGAAACCGGGGCTGCCTCAAGGAGACAGCCCCGGAAATGGGTAAAATTTACACGGTGGGCTGGTTGGCTGCCTCGATGATCTTGACAAACTTCTCGGGAACCAGGGAAGCGCCGCCGATGAGGCCGCCGTCAATGTCGGGCTGAGCCAGCAGCTCGTAGGCGTTCTTATCGTTCATGGAGCCGCCGTACAGGATGGAGATGGCCCGTGCGTTCTTGGAGGAGTACAGCTTGCGGACCACGCCACGGATCATTTCGCAGACCTCTTCCGCCTGCTCGGGGGTGGCGGTCAGGCCGGTGCCGATGGCCCAGATGGGCTCGTAGGCGATGATGACCTTGCGGATCTTATCCTCGGGCACATTCTTCAGGCCCAGCTTGATCTGCATGGTGATGTGTTCGGCGGTGATGCCGTTTTCCCGCTGCTCCAGACTCTCGCCGCAGCACATAATAGGAATCAGGCCGGCGTCCAGAGCGGCCAGGACCTTGGCGTTGATATCGGCGTCGGTCTCGCCCATGGCGCGGCGCTCGGAGTGACCGATGATGACGTACTTACAGCCAGCGTCGGTGAGCATATTGGTGGCAATCTCACCGGTGTAAGCGCCGGAGGCGTTGGCGTTGCAGTTCTCGGCACCAATGCCCACCCGGGTCTCCCGCATGGCACGGACGGCGGCGGGAATACAGACGGCGGGAACGCACAGGGCTACGTCACACCAACGGCCCTTGGGCATAATGGCCTTCAGCTGGGCCATAAACTCCTTGGTTTCGGAGGGGGTCTTGTTCATTTTCCAGTTGCCGGCAATGACGGTCTTACGGTATTTTCTGTTCATTTTCTTTACTCCTTTATTTCAACATCATGGCAAAAGCATGACGCGATTTTACAAATTTAAGTAGCGGCAATGTCATTTTTCGAAAAAGAGGATTTTTTCTCTCCGGAGTGTCCGAGCGCGGACACTCCGGAGAAAGACGCAGAAGGGAAATTACTTATCCTGCAGACAAGCAATGCCAGGCAGGGTCGTCAAAGAAATCAGCTAACGCTCGCTTTGACATGGAATATCAAAGCTCACCAATCTGATTCCTTTTCCTCATCCCCACAAAAGCGTTGCTTTTGCGGGGCCCCCGGAACTGCTCTGTCCTTACTTGTCTTGCAGACAAGCGATGCCAGGCAGTTCCTTGCCTTCCAGGAACTCCAGGGAAGCGCCGCCGCCGGTGGAGATATGGGTGATCTTGTCGGCAAAGCCCAGCTGCTCGCAAGCCGCTGCGGAGTCGCCGCCGCCGACGATGGTAGTGGCATCGGAGTCTGCCAGAGCCTGGGCCATGGCGATGGTACCCTTTGCCAGAGTGGGATTCTCAAACACGCCCATGGGGCCGTTCCAGACCACGGTCTTGGCGCTGCGGACAGCGTCAGCGAACAGCTCGGCGGTCTTGGGTCCGATGTCCAGACCCTCCATGTCGTCGGGGATGGCATCGATGGCAACGGTGGCAGTTTCTACGGGGCCGTCAATGGGGGAGGGGAAGGAGGAAGCGATGACCACATCGATGGGCAGCAGGAGCTTCACGCCCTTTGCCTCGGCCTTGGCCATCATGTCCTTGCAGTAGTCAATCTTGGTCTCGTCTAAGAGGGACTTGCCCACGGAGTAGCCCTTGGCAGCCGCGAAGGTGTAGGCCATGCCGCCGCCGATGATCAGGGTGTCCACCTTTTCCAGCAGGTTATTGATGACGTTCAGCTTGTCGGCAACCTTGGCGCCGCCCAGGATAGCCACGAAGGGACGTTCGGGATTGGCCAGAGCCTTGCCCATGATGGACACTTCCTTCTGCACCAGGTAACCGCAGACAGCGGGCAGATAGTCCGCGACACCGGCGGTGGAGGCGTGGGCACGGTGGGCAGAGCCGAAAGCGTCGTTTACAAAGATATCGGCCATGCTGGCCAGGGCCTTGCTCAGCTCAGGATCGTTCTTGGTTTCACCCTTCTCAAACCGGGTGTTCTCCAGCAGCATCACATCGCCGTCTTTCAGAGCGGCGGCCTTGGCCTTGGCGTCGGCACCGGCAACGTCGGCAGCCATGACGACTTCCTTGCCAAGCAGCTCGGAGATCCGCTTGGCAACCACAGCCAGGCTGAACTCGGGGGCGGGGCCGTTCTTGGGCTTGCCCATGTGGGAGCAGAGAATGACCCTGGCGTTGTGATTTACCAGGTACTCGATGGTGGGCATGGCGGCCACAATCCGCTTGTCGGAAGTGATAACGCCGTTCTTGGTGGGGACGTTGAAGTCGCAGCGGCACAGCACCCGCTTGCCGGATACGTCAATGTCCTCGATGGACTTCTTATTGTAGTTCATAATCAATCCTCCATTTTTATATGGAAACGCTGAATCAATCAGAGCTTCCTAAGCGGGAAAACCCCCGCATTTTGCCATAATCCAACAGATCAGGAAAGCCGGTCTGCCGCAGGGCCTCATAGGTGGTGATGGCTACGGCGTTGCTCAGGTTCAGGCTCCGGGCATCGGAAACCATGGGAATGCGGACACAGCTTTCATAATGGTCGTTCAGAAACGATTCCGGAAGACCCTTTGTTTCCTTCCCGAAGAACAGGTAGCAGCCGTCGTGGTAAGCTGCCTCCGTGTAGCACCGGGGCGCCTTGGTGGACAGGCACCACATTTCCCGGACGTCATTCTTGGCGAAAAAGTCCTCCAGGTTTTCATAGTCGAAGACCTCCACCATGTGCCAGTAGTCAAGCCCGGCCCGGCGGACGGCCTTCTCAGAGATATCAAAACCCAGGGGGCGGATCAGGTGGAGCCTTGCGCCAGTGGCGGCACAGGTCCTGGCGATGTTGCCGCAGTTTTGGGGAATCTCCGGTTCCACCAGAACAATATTCAGCAAAGCCTTTCCCCCCTCGTCCATTCGGAATCTATTGTATGCCAAACGGCCCGTAAAATCAATCTTAAAAATCCGGTTTTTTGAACTTTTCTATAGTATTCACATAAAAAAGAACAGAGATTTCAGAATTTTGTTGAAAATGTTATGGTTTACATAATGCCAAAAACCGGGAAATCGGACGCGTTCACAGAAAATCGGCTGGCAGTCTCAAAAGGAACTGCCAGCCTCAATGTTCACACTTGGGTCGCCCCGGAGGAAGCACATCCTTTGGGACGGGATCAGCCTACAGACATCATCAGGCTTCCGTCGTTATAGAACCAGGTGCCGCCGGAGGCAGTGAGGGCCTGACCGTTGGAAAAGGTGACGGCCAGCTCCATGGAAAGCTGCTGATCGTCTTCCATTTCCGGTGTCTGGAAGGAGGCGTCCGTCAGCATCACGGTGTAGCTGCCATCGGCGGCAGGCTCTGGCAGGGCCAGCTCCATTTGGCTGATGTCCTCGCCATTGCGGCGCAGGGAAAGGACAGCTTTGGTGCAGGTGACGGTTTTTCCGTCGCTGGAAATCTTGGGGGGGTGGATGCTGACGGTGCCGCTGGTGATTGCCAGCCAATTGCCATCATAGGAAGAGGATTCCACCACCACAGAGCAGGTGGACTCCAGGGAAGAGGCCAGGTTAATCAGCGCCTCGTCCACGGGGGCGGAGGGAATGTTGACGGGTACCTCCGCGGTCTCGCCGGTGGAACCGGTGAGGATCACATAATAGCAGTAGCCGTCCTCGCCGTTTAAGTCAGCGGAAGCGGTATAGTGCTCGCCGTCCCACTCACAGGGAACGGATTCCACCTCTTCTCCCTCCAGACGAACCGTGAAGACAGCGCTCTGCCCCTTCACGTAACCGGCAGGGGTGGCAGTCAGGTGGACGGTGGCGCCGTTTGGACTGCTCCAGGTGGAGGCGGACAGATCCCACTCCGCCAGATTCAGGACCTCAGTACCGGTCTGAGAGCCTGCCTTGTCATCCTTTTTGGAACCGCAGGCGGTGAAGAGCAGGGAAACGGCAGTGAGCACTGCCAAGAATGTGAGAACTTTTTTACGAGACATAATCGTTCCTCCTTATATATCTCAGGATCGGGAACCAATCGCAGGGCCAGGGAACCTCTGAATCAGGCGCCTGTTCTTGTCGATGAAATCAGAACTTCCTTAGTATATCACGAACCGTAACATTTTGCAACTATTTGTAAGAAAAAAGGAAAAAGCTAAGGAAATCTTAAGGTCTTACCGGTAGATGGATGCTGGAATCTCTTAAACGGCTCTGGCCCACTCTGTAACCAGCAGGCCGGGCACCGCCCAGATCAGCTGATACAGCAGCACATTGGAGGGGATCAGCAGCTCCGTATTGCCCAGGATTGCCAGTACCAGCATAATGAGCATCCCCAGGATCCCGCCGATCAGATGGATGGCCACGCCCAGACGGGTGGCGGTGGACAGGGCCTGGGCGCCAGTGACGGCGTAGGCGGTGCCGATCAGCTCCTCCCGGGTAGCCAGGGCCAGCACCGGGGCGTCGGGGGCGGGACGGAGGCTGTTTAAGACATTGCGGGTGTCCGGGTCGGGGAAGACCAGCCTTTGGGTCTTGATGCCAAACTTTGTGCGGATAAATTCCTCGGTCAGCATAAAATCGTTGCCGACCATGACAGGAGTGACCCGTCGGTAGCTGCTCAGGGTCACAAGACCGGCGGCGGAGGAACGCATCTTGGCGTAAGAGATGGCGTAAACGGCGCAGAGCTCTCCGTCAATAGCGGCGTAAACCGCCTGAGAAACCATGGTGCCCTCGGGGATCTTCACTCCCATATCCTGGAGGAAGGCCATGTCACCCATGAGCACCGGCTCGCCGCAGACCATGCCGCCGATGCCGCCGCCGCCGTAATTGCGGAAGCTTTCCACGGTTTGCAGGCTGCCGTTCCGGCTGGTGAGAAGCTGCTGGAAAACAGGCACCAGTCCGCCTCCGGCCTGACAGATCAGGGAGGTGGTGCAGGAAACCACCTCATCGGGGTTCCGGCTGCCGTAGAATTTCACACCGTTAAGCTTGGTGCAGCCCTGAGGGAACAAATCGGTGTCCGTCAGGGGGAAGATGGCCTTGTTCCGGAGGCCCTTCACGCCCTGCCAGCCGCAGAGCACTGTGCCCACCATGTGAAGCCTTTGCTCCAAAACGGCGGTGGGACGGGTGATGGACAAGAAGAAGCTGGCGGGAACCGCCACCAGCAGGCTGGTGGAGAGAATCTGAATGCCCATGCTGACGCCCTTTTCCAGTCCGGCCAAAACGGCGATGGCAATGCAGGCGAACAGGCTGAGAAGCGCATAGATGTTTTGCAGTTTTTCCGGGCCGGGGACTTCATTGTAGGTGTCCATGAAGTCTTCCACTTCTCCATCCACCCGCTGTAATCCCGCTTTGCCCTGGTAATAGTTTTCCGTCCGCACGAGCCCATGGAGTCGGACGGCCTTGCGCATAGTGTCCATCCGGGCCATTTCTGTGGTATGGCGCTCATAGCGGGCCCACAGGGCCATGGTCATGGACAGGCAGAAGGCGGCACAGCAGGGGACCCGAAGCTCCTGAAGACAGTACCAGGAATCGGCCAGACACACAAAGAAGGTAATGGTGAGCAGGGTATTGACCGTAAATTTTCCTTTAAACAGGTCGATAAAGGCGTCCAGCATGAGCTGACAGCCCATCAGGGCGGAAATCAGCATGGCCAGCACCTGGCTGAAGACCACCAGCCGCATCCGGTTTTCCGGTATCATGTCCAGGGCGTACAGGGTGGCGACTCCGGCGCACAGCAGCACCACCAGAATATCCACGAAGATGGCCGCCTGGAGCTTGCCGATTCCGGCCTCGGAGAGAGTGTAGTACCGCTTTTCCGGACCGTTCACCAGCTTCTTCTTCAGTTCCCGCAGGCGGGAATGAGGCGTGGTGAAGGGGATAGGAGCAGGAGGAGGCTGGATTTCAGAGTTGGGAGCGAAGCGGAGGGTGTCCTCTTTTTCCTCGGGAATCGCGTCCATCGCTTCCTTCAAAATCGTGTCGGCATCCAAATCGGGGGGATTTCCTTCCGCGGTTTCTTCTGCCGCTGAAAAATCATCCCCAAGCCCGTTCAGAAGCTTTTCGGCATCGAAAGCCGGGACGTCCGCTTCCTCCGCATCGGAAGGAAGATCAATGGCGGAAAAGTCCAGGTCCGGCTCCTCCGTCTGCTGCTCCTCCTGGAACAGATCCAGGGCGCTGGAAATGGGGGCCATTGGGCCGGTGTCCTCCAGATTTACCGCCACATGGGGCTGCTGCTCCGCAGTGGGGAGAGAGGCGCCGCCGCTTTCCTCAGCGGACGGCTTCGGCTGGGGGTCGGGATGCCGGGGCGCTTCCTCCCGTTCCACATGAAATTCATTGAGGATGTCCTCCAGGCTAAATTCCTCAAGTTCTTCGTTTTCGTTGTGATCCATGACTTGGTTCCTCCTGGTTAAAGACGCTGGCGCAGGGCCTCGTAGAGCAGAATGGACGCGGCTGCTGAGGCGTTGAGGGAACTGATGCGGCCCTTCATGGGAATGTGCACCAGCATATCGCAGTTTTTCCGCACAAGTGGACTCATGCCATCCCCCTCACTGCCGATGACGATGGCGGCGGGGACGGTCAGATCCGCCTTGTACATGGGGACAGAGCCCTCCGCAGCGGTGCCGAAGATCCAGACGCCCTTTTCCTTCAGCTCGGCAATGGCGGCGTTTATGTTGGTGACTCTCGCCACCTGCATATATTCCACCGCACCGGCGGAGGCTTTGGCCACCGTGGCGGTCAGGCCGACGCTGCGGCGCTTGGGGATGATCACCCCATGGGCGCCGGCGCATTCGGCGCTTCGCAAAATGGCCCCCAGGTTGTGGGGATCGGACAGCTCGTCGCAGATGACGATCAGGGGATTTTCTCCCCGGCTGGCGGCAGTGGCCAAAAGGTCGTCAAGGGTGCAGTAGTCATGGGCGGCGGCCAGGGCGATGATTCCCTGATGGGCGTGGGTGGCAGACATGGCGTCCAGCTTCCGCCGGTCCACGGGAACCACCACGGCGCCTGCTTCCTTGGCCTGGGCGGCCAAACGCTGCAGGCCCCGGTCCGTATCGCCGGAAGCGATAAAGAGTTTATCGATGGTGCGGCCGCTTTTCAGGGCTTCCTGGATGGCGTTGCGCCCCTCCAGCTGCCCTTCCACTTCCTCGACGCTTTCGCTCCGCTGGGCGAAACGATCAGCCCGGCGGGGGGCGGAAGAAGGACCCTTCCGAGGACGGTTTTCATTCATAATTGCGTATCTCCAATTTGAAAAATCATTCTTTTTCCCCAAAACATAGGAACATACCATGGCATTATAACAGATTTTTTCCCTGTTCTCAACTGTTATTTTTAGAGACGCCGGGAAAAACAGCCTGATTTGACGGAAATTCACAGAAAATTTACCACACACATAAGAATCATTCATTGCTTACGGCGAGAAAATGTGTTATGATATCCCCGCAATACACCCATGGTAATAACAAGGAGGCGAAACGGCTATGGAACCGAATCGCGGTAATGACCAAAATAAAAAACCAGACGGCAATCGGCCAAAAAACATTGGCACGGCCCTGCTGATCACTGTGGCCCTGGTGCTTTTGTTCAGCTGGATCTTCAATGCGGTGAAAAACAGCCAGTATACCCAGACCAAATGGGATGATTTCCTGGAGGCGAAAAGTGCCAATCAGCTTGCAGAGGTGGAGATTCAGTATGACCGGGTCATTTACATGACCAAGGAGGAAGCCGCCAAGGAGCCTGCCCAGCAGAAGGCGTGCTTTACGGGTCTGCCCAGGGGCGGGGACATGATGGCAGAGGCAGAAGAACTTCATAAGATGGGAGTCAAGGTGAATGTGCCGATTGTGGAGGATAACTCCATGATCACCATGATCCTGTCCTATGTGGTGATGATCGGCGGCTTGTTCCTCATTATGAACATGCTCACCAAGCGGATGGGCGGCGACGGCATGATGGGCGGCTTCGGCAAGAGCAAGGCCAAGGTCTATATGGAGAAGCAGACCGGCGTCACCTTCCGGGACGTGGCAGGCCAGGACGAGGCCAAGGAATCTTTGCAGGAGATCATCGACTTCCTCCACAATCCCCAGAAGTACACCGCCATCGGCGCGAAGCTGCCCAAGGGCGCTTTGCTTGTTGGCTCTCCCGGCACCGGTAAGACCCTGCTTGCCAAGGCCGTGGCGGGAGAAGCGGACGTGCCCTTCTTCTATATTTCCGGCTCTGACTTCGTGGAAATGTTCGTGGGCATGGGCGCAAGCCGTGTCCGGGATCTGTTCCAGCAGGCGGCCAAGGTAGCCCCCTGTATCATCTTCATTGACGAGATCGACGCCGTGGGCCGCTCCCGGGATAACCGCTATGGCTCCAATTCCGAGCAGGAGCAGACCTTAAACCAGCTCCTCAGCGAGATTGACGGTTTTGATTCCTCCAAGGGCATTGTATGTCTGGCCGCTACCAACCGACCGGAGATTCTCGATAAGGCCCTGCTGCGGCCCGGCCGGTTTGACAGACGGATCATTGTAGACCGTCCCAACCTGCAAGGTCGACTGGACACCTTGAAGGTCCACACCCGGAAGATCAAGCTCAGCGAGGATGTAGACCTGCGCAAAATCGCCCAGGCCACCGCCGGCGCGGTGGGGGCGGATCTTGCCAACCTGGTCAATGAGGCTGCCCTTCGCGCGGTGCGTCACGGTCGTCAGGCAGTGAATCAGGAGGACCTGCTGGTCTCCTTTGAGACTGTCATTGCGGGTACCGAAAAGAAGAACACAGTGCTTACCGATATGGAAAAGCGGCTGGTTGCCTATCACGAGGTGGGCCATGCCCTGGTGGCGGCTCTGGAAAAGCATTCCCAGCCCGTTTCTAAAATCACCATTGTGCCCCATACTTCCGGGGCCCTAGGCTACACCATGCAGATGCCCGAGGAAGAAAAGTTCCTGTCCACCGCCGATGAGCTGCGGACAGAGCTGCGCACCCTGGTAGGTGGACGTGCCGCCGAGCAGGTGGTGTTCGGCATCCAGACCACCGGCGCCGCCAACGACATTCAGCGTGCTACGGCGTTGGCGAGGAACATGGTGACTCAGTACGGCATGAGCGAGAAATTCGGCCTGATGACCACCGCCTCCGTGCAGAACCAGTATCTGGACGGCCAGGCCTATATGGATTGTTCCCAGGAGACCGCCGCCGGCGTGGATCAGGAGGTCAAGGAGATTCTGGACAAAGCCTACGCCGAGTCCAAGCAGATTTTGACGGAGCACCGGGCCTTGCTGGACGAGATTTCCGAGTTCCTGCTGGTAAAGGAGACCATCACCGGCGACGAGCTGATGGCCTATGTGAACGCGGAAAACAAGCAGCTGCCCGCCGCTGAGGAAGCGACGGCGGAACCCACCGAAGCCCAGGAATAAAGGGAAACAGAACACAGGGGCGGCCCGGCAGAAAAGCCGGGCCGCCTCAGAGCGTCAAAAAAGTCCTCAAAGAAAGCTGTCATTGCGA
>DLAP01000061.1:13219-23695 GCA_002493965.1 Clostridiales bacterium UBA7044 | reverse complement strand
CTCAGAATGACACGGTTTTCGACAGCCTGATGCCACCGGCTGAGCCGGTGGCAATACTCTGAAAAAATGGTTTTCAAAAGGAAAAGCGGGAAAACCCTGCATGGCAGGGAACCAACCACTTTCTGTATTACACTTGACAAATAGGTAATATGATAGTAAAATAATTGAAAAATGAAGGAGGCGTGTTCACCATGGCCATTCATATTTTGTACCTTTGGAAGGATCGCAAGCGCTTCTTTGGGCTCCCGTTGTCCTTCACACGGTACTGCCTGTCTGAGGACCGCCTGTTTATTTCAGAGGGATTTTTCAATATCAAAGATGATGAAGTGCTCCTGTACCGTGTGCGGGACATTGATACGGAAAGAACCCTCGGCCAGCGCATTTTCGGGGTTGGCACGGTAACGGTGTTTTCCTCGGATAAGACCATGCCCAACATGGTCCTGAAAAATGTGAAGGACCCCATCATGGTCAAGGAACTAATCCACAGCCAGGTGGAAGAGGCGAAAACCAAGCGCCGAATGCGCTTCGGGGAAATCATGACCGACGCAAACGGCGATGGAGAGCCGGACGATATGGACGACGATATGGAGTAACCTGGCGGATTTTCCCGCATTGTTAGGGAAACTCTGAATAAATCGTCTGCGGCTGAACAGCGGATTTTTTGCCCCAGTCGTTCAGTTCTGAAAATGGGAAATGCATTCAGTATTCCTCCATCTTCAGAACCTTCGCCCGGGTCAAAATCTCTCTCTGTCAGCTCTTGCCAATTTAATCGGAGCTTCCCTAGAAGAAAAGCCGTACGGTCCAGGACGCGGTGAAAAAGCCTACGAAATCCGCAAACAGTGCCGCAGGAATGGTATACCGGGTCTTGGAAACGCCTGCGGCGCCAAAGTAAACGCTGACGGTATAGAAGGTGGTTTCCGTGGAGCCCAGCATGACCGCGGCGGTTCTGCCCACCAGAGAGTCCACGCCGTATTCTTTCATCAGTTCTGTGCCCACGGCCAACGCGGCACTGCCGCTGATGGGCCGGATCAGTACCAGAGGCGCGGTTTCCGGGGGGATGCCGAACAGGGAAAACACCGGTGCAAGAAGGCGGCTGAGCAGGTCGAGGGCGCCGGAAGCCCGGAGCATATGCACCCCTGTCAGCAGCAGGACCAGGGAGGGTATGATGGAAAGCAGCAGCTTAAGTCCCTCCGCCGCTCCTTGCTGTAGGATATCATAGGCGTTTTCCTGCTTCCGAAGAGCAGTCAGGGAGACAGCGGCGAGGATCAGAGGAACCAGATAATCTGTCATTTCTTCAAGACCTTTCCCAGCAGCCACGCGGCGCTCACGCCCAGCCCGGCGGAAAGAAGGCTGGTGATCCATACCGCACTCAAAATGTCAAAGGGCGCGGCGCTGCCCAGAGCACTGCGTACTGCTGCCACGTTGGTGGGAAGAAACTGAATGGACGCGGTGTTCAGCACGATCAGCCGGCACAGCTCGTCCGTGGCGCTGCCGTCCCGGTTTAACCGCTTGGCGGCCCGAATCCCCATAGGGGTAGCCGCGTTGCCAAGACCGAGGAAATTGGCGCAGATATTGGCGCTGAGATCCTGGGCCAGGGCATCGTCCGTTTTCGTAGAGGGAAACAGAAGCCGGAGCAGGGGCCGCAAAAGCCTTGCCAGCTTGTCCGTGATTCCGACGGCGGTCATCAGCCTGCCTACCCCAGACCAAAGACAGATGGCCCCTGCCATGGAAATGGTCAGGGTGATGCCGGACTGGGCACCCTGCAAAGCAGCGGCGGCCAGCCCCGTTTCGCCGTCGGACAGCAGGGCGCAGAGAATGCTGAGAACTACCATGCTAGTGAAGATCCAGCTCATGACCATGTACATCCCTCCTATGGTGTACATTATGCGCTCAGAATGGGAAAATGTATTGGCAGTTTCTACAAAATATTGTAAAACCGGGAAAAATCATTGACTGCTGACAAAAACCATTATAATTATAAAAAATTAACCGTTGTGATTTTTTACAACGGTAACTGGGAGGCTATACCATGAAATCGACAGGCATTATCCGTAAGGTAGATAGCCTTGGCAGGATCGTACTGCCAATCGAGCTGCGCCGTACAATGGATATCGCGGAGAGTGACGAAGTGGAGATCTATATGGAAAACGAACGGATTATCCTGCAAAAGTTTGAGCAGGCGTGTGTTTTCTGCGGATCCTCCCGGGGGCTGATCAGCTTCCAAAGGAAAAATGTATGTCAGGAATGCCTGAGAAAGATGATGGAATACTGACGCCACCGGCGTATAGGGAATCTTTACATTCATAGCCGATATTGTGGCCCTGCCTGAATTATGCGTCTGGTTTCACGATCGGATTGGAGGCATTTTATGAAGGGAAGAATATACCGCTTTGGCTACCTAATACTGACGGTTTGCCTGCTGTGGACCATGTCCGGCTGCGGGCGCAGCGCCTCTGGGCCGGCGTTCCCGCCCAAAGAGAAGGCAGCGAAAACTGCGGCGAAGAAGCTGAGCTGGACATTGAACCCGGAGGGAACCAAGTCCGAGGAAAAGGATAGGGTCCTCTATAGCTTCCATGCTGGGGATCTGGAAGTGGCCGCAGCCTCCGAATAGATAGGATCCCAGCAAGCATTCAAAAGAAATAAAGCGCCCTGAATCCCGGGTGTGCTCCCGGGATTCAGGGCGCTTTTTGCTGGAACTTATTCTTCCGATGTGTTCAGTGCGATTTCGTACACGGCGTTTTTGGAAAGCCCCAGCTCCTGGGCGGTTTGCTTCACCGCGTCCTTCCGGCTGAGACCCTGCTGCATAAGCTGGGCTACCCGCTGGGCGGCATCCGTGTCCGAGACGGTTTCCTTTTCCGCCTCCGGCGCTCCGGCGACGATCAGGACAAACTCCCCTTTGGGCGGGGTTTCCGTATAATAGGCCACCGCCCCGCCCAGGGTGGTGCGGATGACCTCCTCATGAAGCTTTGTCAGTTCCCGGCACAGACTGACAGGCCGGTCTGCTCCAAAAACATCCCGCAAATCCGCCAAAGTGGTCAGCAGCTTATGGGGGGCTTCGTAGAAGATCATGGTGCGTTTTTCACAGGTTAGGGATTCCAGGTGCTCCCGGCGGCTTTTCTTCGCAGTGGAGAGAAAGCCCTCAAAGCAGAATCGCCCTGTGGACTGGCCGGAGATGCTCAGAGCCGTAATGGCAGCACAGGGACCGGGAATGGCGCATACCACAATCCCCGCCTGGGCGCACTGCTTCACCAGCTCCTCGCCGGGGTCGGAAATGGCGGGAGATCCGGCGTCGGAAACCAGAACGCAGGTTTCCCCGGCCAGGATCCGCTGCACAATTTTGTCGCCCCGCACAGCCTTGTTATGCTCGTAGTAGCTGACAAGGCTTTTTTTAATGCCCAGGTGGTTTAATAGTTTCAGCGTTACCCGGGTATCCTCGGCAGCGATAAAGTCGGCATTTTCCAGGGTCTCCCGGCAGCGCTGGGAGATGTCCCCCAGATTGCCGATGGGGGTGGGGACAAGATAGAGCATTCCGGCCATTAGGGTTCCTCCATGTGGTAAATTTTACGGAAATCCCCAGTGGGGTTTCCGGCATCGTCATATAGTGCGATTTCTTCCCAACTTAGCCCCGGCTTCCCGCCCTTGCGAAGCTGCAAAAGAATGAGATTTATGGGGCCTCCCGCCTTATGGCGCACCAGGCGCAGCCGCTTGGCTTCCAGATGGAGCCTGGCACCCTGGGAGATCAGTTCCCCCAGCCGCTCGGGACGATGCACCAGAAAGAAGTCCCCGCCGAATTTCAGGGACCAGGCGGCGGCCTCCATCAGCTCCGGAAGGGAGCAGGCATCCTCCCGCCGGGCAAGGGGGTGGGCCTTGCTGACAGCTCCGCCGGAAAAGTAGGGAGGATTGGAAACGCAGCAGGAAAAGATTCCCGGCGAAAACCTCTCAGATACCGACCTCAGGTCGGCGCATATACTGGACATACGGGGCTCCAGGCCATTGCGGCGAATATTGCCTAGGGCAGCCAGATGAGCATGCTCTTGGATTTCCAGCCCGGTGACGTGGCAGCTGGGGTCGACCGCGCACAGCAGCAGCCCCAGGGTGCCGCAGCCGGAGCCTAGGTCCAGCACCCGGGCGTTTTTGGGAAGCGTTACAAAATGGCCCAGTGCCATGGAGTCCGTGCTCAGGGGGAAGCACCCCTGGGGGATCTCCAACGTCAGGCCGCCGGGTAAAAATTCCATGGTTCCTCCTGCATCCTTTGGAAAGAAGCAAAAGAATGACCTGCGCATGGAAAGCGCAGGTCAAACTCGAGTCAGCACGATTCAGAAAGCTTTGATGAAATCGACAAGAACTGACAGCAAAAGATCCGCTGTTCAGCCGCAGACGATTTGTTCAGAGTTCCCTTAGCCTTCCTCAATGGCCTCGGCGGGGCACTGATCAGCGCAGGAGCCGCAGGAGACGCAGATGTCGGGATTGATTTCGTACTTGCCGTCGCCCTCGGAAATCGCCTCAACAGGGCACTGCTCAGCGCAGGAGCCGCAGGCAACACAAGCGTCAGTAATGACGTAAGCCATGGTTTTACCTCCATACTATGAATGATTTGTACGCTATGTACATAACGTACCTTCATTGTAGCATGGATTCCGGAAAATGCAATTCCTTTTTCCAAAAAAGTACGAATAAATTTTTCCTGCCTTGGCGATGCTTTCCCGGTGCGACGAAAAAGGAAGCGCTGATAATCCAGTGCTTTCAAAGGAGGAAGGCATCCTTGCGCTATCATGCAATGACCTCGGATATGATTTTACAGGCGGGGCAGCAGGCCAGAAACTTAGGACACAGCTATGTGGGCTCCATTCACCTGCTGCTTGCCATGATCCAGGAGCCGGGAAAGGCAGGGCAGCTCCTGCGGGTGGCGGGGGTTGACCCGGGGCTGGCCCAGAGTCTTGTCCAGCTTCTCTATGGGGCGGGAACGCCGGATCTGCCTCTGCCCCAGGGGCTGACCGGGGAGGCAAAGGGGATCCTCCGGGGAGCGGCCCAGGAGGCGAAGCTTCAGGGAAGCCGGGAGATCCTGCCCCAGCATATCCTGCTTTCCATGGCACGGAGGGAAAAAAGCGGGGCGGGGGAGCTGCTGCAGCTCAGCGGTGTCAGCGCCGACGACCTGTTTCATCATACGGTAGAAAATTTACGCTGGGAGCGGGAAGCCCCCGGAAAGGGAAAAAAGGAGGCGGTCACAACGAAATTATTGGAACAATTTAGTGAAGATCTCATCGCCAAGGCGGCCACCATGGAGCCGGTGATCGGGCGGGAAAAGGAGATCGACATGGTTATCGGAATCCTTTGCCGGAAAAATAAGAATAACCCGGCCCTGATCGGAGAGCCGGGGGTGGGGAAAACCGCCATCGCGGAAGGGCTTGCCCAGCGGATGGCCATGGGGGATGTGCCGCCCCAGTTAAAGGAAAAGCGCCTTGTAAGCCTGAATATGGCAAACCTGGTGGCAGGAACAAAATACCGGGGAGAATTTGAGGAACGGCTTCGGGATGTGCTGGGGGAAATTCGGCGCAGCGGCGACGTGATCCTGTTCGTGGATGAGATGCACACCATTGTAGGCGCGGGAGCGGCGGAGGGGGCCATCGATGCGGCGAACATTTTCAAGCCCGCCCTGGGCCGGGGGGAGCTGCAAATGCTGGGCGCCACCACCCGGGAGGAGTACCGGAAATATATTGAAAAGGATGCCGCCCTGGAGCGCCGGTTCCGGCCGGTGGCGGTGGAGGAACCGTCGGAGGAAGGAACGCTTGCCATCCTACGGGCCCTGAAGCCGGGGCTGGAGCGCCATCACCATCTGCGGATTTCGGAGGATGCCTTAAAGGAGGCGGTGCATTTGTCCGTGCGGTATCTTCCGGATCTGTACCTTCCCGATAAGGCCATCGACCTGCTGGACGAGGGAGCCGCCCGGGCACGGATGGAAGAGATGTCCACCGGCCGGGGCAGCGCCGCCCGGAAAGGGCTGGAGCAGGAGCTGCAGGAGGCGGTCCGGGAGCGGAACTTTGAAAAGGCGGCGATTCTTCGGGATCAGATGCAGCACCTGAGCCGTTCCGGAGAAAATCGGCGGAGCCGGTGCGTTACGGCGGGGGACATTGCCTGGGTGGTTTCCGCCCGGATGGGCATTCCCTTGGGACGGCTGACCACTTCCGAGCGGGAACGGCTTCTGAACCTGGAGGGGCTGCTTGGCAGTCAGGTAGTGGGACAGGATAAGGCGATCGCCGCTGTGGCGGAGGCGGTGCGCCGGGGCTACAGCGGCATCCGGGACGGCGGCCGACCCATTGCCAGCCTCCTGTTTACCGGCCCTACGGGGGTGGGCAAAACGGAGCTGTGCCGGTGTGTGGCCCAGGAGGTCTACGGAAGCTCGGATGCTATGATCCGCCTGGACATGACTGAATATATGGAAAAGCAGTCCGTATCCCGCCTCATTGGCGCGCCTCCTGGCTATGTGGGCTATGACGAAGGGGGAAAGCTGACGGAGGCGGTGCGCCGCCGGCCTTACTGCCTGGTGCTGCTGGACGAATTGGAAAAAGCCCATCCAGACGTTCTGGGGATCCTGCTTCAGATCATGGAAGAGGGGGTCCTGACAGACGCCACGGGCAGGCGGGTGAGCTTCAAGAACGCCATTGTGGTCATGACCTCCAATATCGGCGGCCAGATAAGGGGAGAGGGCCTGGGCTTCTGCGCGGCGGGAAGGGATTCGGAGATGGAGGACGCCATCCGGCAGGCCTTCACCCCGGAGTTTTTGGGGAGAATCGATCAGATCGTTCGCTTTGAACCGCTGAATAAAGGCGCCATGGAGGCCATTGCCCAGAAATACCTGCGTCTTTTACAGGAGCGAACCCAGAGCCTGGGGACCCAGCTTCAATATCCCCAGGAGGTGATCCCTTTCCTCCTGGGAAAATGTCCTGGCAGGGATGGGGCGAGACAGCTTCGCCGACTGGTGCAGACGGAGGTGGAAGGGCCGCTGGCCAGCTTCCTGCTTCGCTGCTCCCGGAAACCCAGCCGGATAAAACTGGAAATTCAAAAGGGAAATATTTCCTTTTGTTCGTAATTATTTAGAACACTTGTTCAAGAAAATGGGATTTTTTTCAAAAAAACGAAAAAATTTCGAGAAAAAGATTGCTTTTTCCCGCAGGTGGGAGTATACTGTCTGTAAATGGAGCAAAGTGGTAGCTTTGTGGAGGAAAAGGGAGAAGGTGAGGACATGATCGGGAAATTTCCGGCGAAGCTGGACGAGAAGAACCGTCTTTTCGTTCCGTCGAAGCTTCGGGGGGAATTGGGCGAAACCTTTTTCGTCACCCTGGGAGTCAACTGCGGTCATCGGTGCCTTACCATTTATACTGCCGAAGAGTGGCAAAAGCTTTCCGAGAACTTCAATGCCCTAAGCATTTCCCAGCGGGCAGGGGCTACCAGCCTGATCTTTATGAACGCCGCCGAGTGTACCCCAGATAAGCAGTTCCGGTTCAGCCTGACGCCCTTTTTACAGTCCTACGCAGGGATTGGCAAAGAGGTCATGATCGTTGGCCGGGCCGGTCAGGCGGAGATCTGGGACGCGGAGGAATTTGCAGCCTTTGAAAAGGAGAATCTGACACCCGAAAAACTGCTGGCATCTTTGGAGGCCATCGGCCTATGAGCGAATTTCACCATGTTTCCGTTTTGCTGGAAGAGTGCATGGAAGGCCTAAATATCCGGCCTGACGGCATCTATGTGGACGGCACCCTGGGGGGCGCCGGGCACTCCAGCCGCATTGTGCAGAAGCTCGTGAGCGGCCGCCTCATCGGCATCGACCGGGACACCGAAGCGCTGGAGGCTGCGGGAAAGCGGCTGGAACCCTATGGGGACCGGGTGACACTCGTGCATTCTGATTTCTGCGATCTGAGTAAAGTCCTGGACGATTTGGGCATCCCCAGGGTAGACGGAATCCTGCTGGACCTGGGCGTTTCCTCCCCTCAGCTGGACGAAGTCGAACGGGGCTTTTCCTATATGGCGGACGCCCCGCTGGATATGCGCATGAACCGGGAGGACAGTCGGGACGCCCGGGAGATTGTAAACGGCTGGTCCTACGAGGAACTGAAACGGATCCTGTATGAATACGGCGAAGAACGGTATGCGCCCCAGATTGCTTCTGCAATTTGCCGCCGCCGGGAGGAAAAACCCATTGAGACCACCCTGGAGCTGGTGGACATCATCCGCTCCGCCATGCCCGCTTCGGCCCTCCGGGAGAAGCAGCATCCGGCCAAGCGCAGCTTCCAGGCCATCCGCATTGCCGTCAATGACGAGCTGAATGACTTAAGTAAGGTATTGGAGGACGCGATCCCCCGGCTGAATCCGGGAGGAAGGCTGTGTGTCATCACCTTCCACTCTTTGGAAGACCGGATCGTGAAGAACGCTTTCGCCGCCGCGGCCAAGGGCTGCACCTGCCCGCCGAACTTTCCTGTGTGTGTCTGCGGCAAGAAGCCCCAGGTCACGATCATCACCAGAAAGCCCATCGTGTCCGGCGACCAGGAACTAAATGAGAATCCCAGAGCCAGAAGCGCTAAGCTTCGGATCTGCGAAAAACTGTAAGGGAACCACCGATTGTGCCCTACCGCCCAACCAGAAAGGAAGAGGACGATGATCCAAAAGCCGAAAATTCAATATGTGGGCGAGTTCTATGTTTACGGCAGTGAAGCGAAAAAGCTGGAGACAAAAAAGGAGCGCAGGACCCCCAAGACCATCCTGCCTCTGGAACGGCTGAGAAAGCAGGAGGCAATCTATCTGGATCCGGTGGCGCTGGTTGCCATTGCTGTGGCGCTGGTGATGGTTGTTACCATGGCTGTGGGTGCGTTGCAGCTTCAGGAGGATTGGAAGGCGTATGACACGACCTCCAATTACCTGGACTATTTGAATCGGGAGAATGCCCGTCTGGATCGGCAGTACCGCAGCAGCTTTGACCTGGAGGAAGTACGCTCCAAGGCGCTGGCCCTGGGCTTAAGGCCCCGGGAGGATGTGGAAACCAAGGAGGTGCCCCTTGTGGTGCCGGTTCCGGAGCCAGAAGAAAGCTGGCTGGATCAGGTGCGGGCATTCTGGGACGGACTGTGGGCATAAACCTGTCCCGGCCTCATACAATAAGATAGTGAAAGCAATGGGCGGCGAGGGATTCCCTTGCTGCCCATTATGCGATTCTTATGAAGGGGGCGTGCCTATGGGGCAAAGGAAGGGGTATGACCGGCTGCGGATGAGCAGCGGACAGCACAAAAGGATTCTGCTTGTGGGACTTTTGACGAGTGTGCTGGCCTTTGCGCCGGTGGGAGTGCGGCTGTATGAGCTGATGATCCTGGATTATGACTACTATGGGGGCCTTGCCCTGCGAAACCAGACCCGCACCACCACGGTGACGGCGGACCGGGGAGACATTTACGACCGGAACATGAATGTGCTGGCTGCTTCCGTCAGCGTGGAAAACGTCTACCTGGACCCCCATGAGCTGAAGCAGTCGAAAGCGGATATTTCGGCTATCTCCCAATTTTTGGGAGAACTGTTAGAGCGTGATCCGGACTGGATTTCCGAACAGGCGGGGGACATCAAAAAGCGGTATAAGCAGGTGGGAACCCGCATCGACGAGGAAACGGCGGGAGAAATCCGGGCCTATATCAATGAAAATGGAATTTCCGGCATTCACCTGGAGCCAAGCTCTCAGCGCACTTATCCCTTCGGCGCCCTGGCGGCTCAGGTCATCGGCTTTACCAACGCCTCCAACGAAGGCTCCGAGGGGGTGGAGGCTGCCTATGACAAATACCTCACCGGGAAAACCGGCCGGGTCATCACCACCAAGGGCAACAACGAAATGGATATGCCCTTTTCTTATGAAAACTACATTTCCTCCCGGAAAGGGGACAGCGTGATCCTGACCCTGGACTGTGCCGTTCAGGCCTGCCTGGAAAAGCAGATGGGGTTGGCCATTGACCGGTATGATGTGCAAAACGGCGCTTTTGGTCTGGTGCTGAACTGCAAAACCGGGGAGATCCTAGCTATGGCCACTTTGGGCAGCTATGATCCCAACAACTACCTGGAAATCTACGATTCCAGCGTACAGGACAGCCTGGAGGAAATGAAGGAGGGCTACCTCTCCCAGCCGGAGGGCAGCGACGCCTACGAATCCGGGAAGGAAGCCTATAATGAGGCAGTGTCCGCTGCCCGGCTAAAGCAGTGGCGCAACCGGGTACTGTCCGACGGCTATGAGCCGGGGTCCACCTTTAAGGTGCTGACCATGGCAGCGGCCCTGGACAGCGGGGCCATCGACTTGAACACCCATTTCTACTGCGCCGGGGCGGAACAGATCCCCGGACGGTCCCAGCTCCTGCACTGCTGGCGTTCTGCCGGACATGGGTCGGAGCAGACGCCCCAGGCTCTGCAAAATTCCTGCAACATCGCCTTCGCCCACATCGCCCTGAAGCTGGG
>DLAP01000061.1:503-12988 GCA_002493965.1 Clostridiales bacterium UBA7044 | reverse complement strand
CGGAGCAGACGCCCCAGGCTCTGCAAAATTCCTGCAACATCGCCTTCGCCCACATCGCCCTGAAGCTGGGCGGAGAGCGGTTTTATGAATATATTGAGAAATTTGGCATCCTGGAGAAAACCGGCATCGATCTGGCCGGGGAGAGCAAGGGCATTTTCTTTGACAAGTCCCTGATCACCAACACGGACAAATGGGGCACGGCATCCCTAACCTCCGGCTCCTTCGGCCAGACCTTTAAAGTGACCCCCCTGCAGCTGGTTCGGGCCATTGCCTCCGTGGTCAACGGGGGGAAGCTGCTGGAGCCGTATATTGTCTCTGAGGTGGTGGATGCCGATGGCAATACCGTCATGAAAGCGGAGCCTACGGTCGTCCGGCAGACCATAAGTTCGGAGACCTCGGAAACCATGCGCACCCTGATCCGCTCGGTGGTGACGGAGGGCACGGCGAAGAACGCCAATGTGGCGGGCTTTTCCATTGGCGGGAAAACCGGCACCAGTGAGAAGATCGATGTCTTCGATGAAAACGGCCAGCGGGTGCTGGATAAGATCGTCTCCTTTGTGGGCATCGCTCCCATGGAGGATCCGGAGTACATTGTGCTGGTAGCGCTGGATACGCCCTCCCGGTCTACGGGGATCTACATTTCCGGGGGCGTTATGGCGGCCCCCACCGTGGGCGCGGTCATGGCGGACATTCTGCCCTATCTGGGGGTGGAGCGGGTCTACGGGGAGGAGGACATTGCCGGGAAGGAAATTGTGCTGGAAGATTTGACAGGCTTGACACAGAGCCAAGCAGAGCGTAAACTAAGGGAAGAAACTTTGAAGGCGAATTTCTCCGGTACCGGGGAGACTGTTACCGGCCAGATCCCGGAAGCGGGACAGACGATCCCCGGAGGCAGTGGGGTGCTTCTCTACCTGGGAGACGAGCCGGAAGAGAGAACCGTTACCGTTCCGGATTTTACGGGGCTAAACCGCCGGGAGGCTATAGACGCCGCGGGAAAGCTGGGACTGTACATTCTGGTGAAGGGCAACAGCGAAATTTCCCCTGGGGTCACGGTGACGGCCCAGAGCCACACGAAAGAAACCCAGGTGCCGGTGGGCACCACCATTACCCTGGTATTTACGGATCTAAGCGCCAGAGATTAGGGAAGCTCTGATTAAATCGGCAAGAGCAGATGGCGTTAGATTTTGGCTCAAGCGAAAGCGTGGAAAATGTGGGAATACTGGATGTATTTCCCATTTTTCACGCGGCACGATTGAGGCAAAAGATCCGCCAGCTGCCGCAGACGATTTATTCAGAGTTTCCTTAGAAAGACGCTGTTAAAGGAGATCGTTATGAAGCTAAAGGAACTGATGCAGGGGATCCCTGTGCTGGAGGGCACGGTGGATGGAAATACAGAAATTGATTCGATATGCTATGATTCCAGGAAAGCGGGGAAGAACAGCCTTTTTGTGGCCATTTCCGGCTTTGCCTCCGACGGGAACCGGTTTATTCCCATGGCCCTTAGCAAAGGGGCCGTGGCCGTGGTCACGGCGAAGAAGCCGGAAGGGGAGGTCCCCTACCTTCTGGTGGAGAACGACCGGCTGGCCCTGGCCCTGCTGGGGTGCAATTTCTACGGCCACCCGGCGCAGTGCATGACGGTGATCGGCGTTACCGGGACCAACGGAAAAACCTCCTCTACCCTAATCCTCAAGCAGGTGCTGGAAAAGTGCCTTCACGCAAAGGTGGGACTGGTGGGGACCATGGCCAATCTCATCGGAGATGAGGTCCTGCCTACGGAGCGCACTACCCCGGAGAGCTTCGAGCTGCAAGGCTTGTTCGCGAAGATGCGGGACGCGGGGTGCACCCATGTGGTCATGGAGGTTTCCAGCCACGCCATCTCCCTGGAACGAATCGGGGGCATCCACTTTACCGTGGCGGCCTTTACCAATCTGACGGAGGATCACCTGGATTTCCACAAAACCATGGACGCCTACTGCGACGCCAAGGCGGAGCTGTTCCGGCGCTGTGATCAGGCGGTGATCAATCTGGACGATGAATATGCTCCCAGAATCCTGGCCGCCGCGAAGTGCCCAGTGCTGACCACGGGCATTTCCTCCCAGGCGGATCTGCGGGCCGAGGAGGAAGAACTCCATGCCGAGGGTGTCCGGTTTACCGCCTGCTTTGGCGGTGAGCGGGAAGCGGTAAGCCTGCCAATCCCGGGCAGATTTACGGTATATAACGCCTTGACGGTCATGGGAATTGCCTTGCGGCTTGGAATTTCGCTGAAAGACTGCGCCGCGGCTCTGGAATCAGCAGAAGGCGTCAAGGGCAGGGTAGAGGTGGTTCCCACCCCCGGCACGCCTTACAGCGTTCTCATTGACTATGCCCATACCCCGGACGGCCTGGAAAACGTGCTGACCTCCGTACGGGATTTCTGCAAGGGGCGGCTCATTGCCGTCTTCGGCTGCGGCGGAGACCGGGACCCTATGAAGCGCCCCATTATGGGCAGCATCGGCGTAAAATGCAGCGACATCGCGGTGATCACCTCCGACAATCCCCGGACGGAAGACCCAATGGCTATCATTGGGGACATTCTGAAAGGGGTAGGGGAAGCAGACGGCGCATATATTGTGATAGAAGATCGCCGCAGAGCCATTCAATATGCTATGGACATTGCGAAAAAAGATGATATAATTGTACTGGCTGGAAAGGGACACGAGACCTATCAGGACATCGGTGGTAAAAAAATCCACCTGGATGAACGGGAAGAGGTCGCGGCCCATCTGCTGGAATTGAGGAAATGATATGGCAAGGATAACCTTACGTCAGGCTGCCCGGTGGTGCGGCGGCACGGTAGACGAAAAATACGAAGAGGTCGCTTTTCAGGGCGCGGGCAATGACAGCCGCAGCATTGGGCCAGGGCAGCTCTTTGTGGCCCTGGAAGGGGCCAGAGATGGTCATGACTTTATCCCTCAGGCCATGGCCCAGGGGGCGGCGGCCTGCCTGTGCAGCCGCTCCGTGGGCGACTATCCGGCAATCTATGTGAAGGACACCCGGAAGGCCCTGGGCGACATCGCCCGGGAGGCGCTGAGGCAGATCGGCGCCAAGGTGGTGGCCGTCACCGGCTCTGTGGGCAAAAGCACAACCAAGGAAATGATTGCGGCGGTGCTGGAGGGGGCATACCGGGTGGCGAAGACCCCCGCCAACCACAACAATGACATCGGGATGCCCATGGCGATTCTGGCGATGCCGGAGGATACGGAGGTGGCAGTCCTGGAAATGGGCATGAACCATTTTGGAGAGATCGCCTACCTGTCTTCCATTGGCCATCCGGATATTGCGGTGATCGTGAACATCGGCACTGCCCACATTGAATTTCTTGGCTCCCAGGAGGGAATCCGAAGAGCGAAAATGGAGATTGTAACGGGCATGACCGACAAGGGAATGCTGCTGCTCAGCGGGGACGACCTGCTGCTGCGGAATCTGGAACCGAAGCCGGAACAGCGGATTACCTATTTTGGAAAAAGCGAGGGCTGCGATGTTCGGGCCTTTGACATCCGGCAGGAGGGGGAATATCTTCGCTTCCGGGCGGAGGCGGGCCGGCTTTCCATTCCGGTGGAACTGATGCTGGAGGGAGAGCACTATGTGGCGGACGCGCTGGCCGCCATCGCGGTGGCGCTGAAGCTCATGCTCCCCACGGACAAGATCGGGCAGAACCTGTCCCATTTCCACAACCTCTCTGGCCGTCAGGAAATCTTTAAAGCGAAGGGCTACACCATTATCAAGGATTGCTACAATGCCGGTCCCGAATCCATGGCCGCCGCGCTGAATGTGCTGGGCAATAAACCGGGGCGGAAAATTGCCGTCCTGGGAGATATGCTGGAGCTGGGGGACTGCACCCCCGCAGAGCACTACCGCATTGGCCGTATCGCGGCAGAAAAGGCAGATCTTGTCTTCGCCTATGGCAAGCACGCCGCCAGGGTGAAAGACGGGACCATCACCGGCGGTATGCCGGAAAACAGGGGCATGGCCTTTGAAAACCAGGACGAGTTGGTGTCCACCCTGAAGCGGATGGTAAAGCCCGGAGACGTGCTGCTCTTTAAGGCAAGCCACGGCGTACATCTGGAGCGGATATTGGAAGCATTCCTGGGAGACACCGACGAAACCACTCACGGCTGATCACATCGGAGCTTCCGGAAGGAAGATACATAACGGAGGAAAGTTACACATGACTGGAATATTCATTACGGCTGTGGTGGGCGCGGTGTTCACCGGCGCGCTGGGCTACCTGCTGCTGCCCATGCTGCGGGCATTGAAAGCGGGACAGTCCATTCGGGAGATCGGCCCCACCTGGCATAATTATAAAGCCGGAACCCCCATGATGGGCGGGCTGATGTTTATTTTTGGGAGCGTGCTGTGTCTGACTGCAAATATCCCCTTTATGGAGGACTATACCGCTTTCTATACGCTGGCCCTGGCGCTGTGTTTTGGCTTTATCGGATTTCTGGATGATTTTACCAAAGCAAAATACAAGCGGAATCTGGGATTGACTTCCCTGCAGAAGGCCATGCTGCAAATGGCAGTGTCCGCCGTGTTCCTGTATGCCATGTATCGCAGCGGAAGCATGAATACCCACCTGTATATCCCGTTCTGGAACCTCAAGTTTAATCTGCACCCTATTGTCTATATCTTCTTTGCCATGTTTGTTATGGTGGGGTCTGTCAATGCCGTCAACCTTACCGATGGGGTGGACGGCCTGTGCGCCAGCGTGACCATTCCGGTGATGATTTTCTTTACGGCGGTTTCGGTGGCGACGGAGCGGTATGACCTGGCTCTGCTGCCAGCGGCGCTGGTGGGCGCTCTTATTGCCTATCTCTTCTATAACTGGCATCCGGCCAAGGTGTTTATGGGGGACACCGGTTCCCTGTTCCTGGGCGGAGTGGTGGGCGCCATGGCCTTTGCCTTGGAAATGCCCCTGATATTGATTCCGGTGGGGTTCGTGTATATCGTGGAAACTATGTCCGACATTTTGCAGATTGGCTACTTTAAGCTGACCCACGGCAAGCGGCTGTTCAAAATGGCTCCCATCCACCACCATTTTGAGATGTGCGGCTGGAAGGAGGAAAAAATCGTCCTTACGTTCGCGGCGGTGTCCGCCGCAATGTGCCTGATTGCCTGGTTTGGCATTCAGGGCCTGATTGCGTAAATCCCGTTCGGAAAGGAGCGCCTATGGCGGCTGTGGATTCCCGGCTTGCCAAAGAGAACCATCGTCCCCTGAAAAACCGGACGAAGGAAAGTGTTGACTATCCCTTCTTGTTTCTGGTATTATTACTGCTGAGCGTGGGACTTGCCATGCTGTACTCCGCAAGCTACGCCCAGAGTGAGTACGATACCGGCTACGCGATTTCTACCAAATATTTGCAAAAGCAGGCGGTATGCGCCGCCATTGGTCTCATTGCCATGTTTTTTTTCAGCCGGATCCCGGTGAAATTCTGGTATCGTCTGGCATGGCCTCTGTATGGATTGAGCATCCTACTATTGCTGAGCGTCTTGGTGATTGGCGAAGAAGTCAATGGCGCCAGACGCTGGATTAGTCTCGCGGGCATCCAGTTTCAGCCCTCCGAAGTCGCGAAGTTTACCATGATATTGCTGTTTGCCCGGCTGACCCGGAGCTTTGGACAGGACGCGAAGCAGTTCCGCTTCGGCGTGCTGGGCTTTGGCGGGGCCCTGATGGGAATCTTAGTGCCCCTGGGGCTGGAAAAGCATTTGTCCGCCATCCTGCTCATGGGTATGGTAGCGGTGGTGATGATGTACGTTGCCGGAACCAGCCCCAAGTGGCTTATGGCGGGAGCGGGAGCGGCAGTGGTATTCGTGGCCCTTTATATCACCTTCATGGGCTATGCCGGAGATCGAGTCTCGGCCTGGCTCCATCCGGAGTTGGACCCCGGAGACACGGGTTATCAGATTCTCCAATCCCTGTATGCCATCGGCAGTGGGGGGCTGTTCGGCCTGGGCTACGGAAAATCCCGGCAGAAATATCTGTATCTGCCCTTTCAGTATAACGACTATATCTTCGCCATCTGCTGTGAGGAACTGGGCCTTGTGGGGGCGCTGGCGATTATTGTGCTGTTTGCTGCCACCATATTCCGGGGCTACTGGATCGCCCTGAATGCCCGGGACCGGTTTTCCACGGTTCTCGCGGCGGGACTTGTGACCCTGATCGCGGTACAGACCATCTTAAACCTTTGCGTTGTCACGAATCTGCTTCCCTCCACCGGCATCGCTCTGCCCTTCTTCTCCTATGGGGGCACGGCCCTGGCGGTGAACCTGGGGGAGATGGGAATCGTTTTGCATATTTCCCGATATCGGAATCAGAGAAAAATCCAGGAGGATTCTTTATGAACCTGATCTTCACCTGCGGCGGTACCGCCGGACATATCAATCCGGCCATTGCGGTTGCCAATATGCTGAAGGAACGCCACCCTTACTGCAACATCTTGTTTATCGGCGCTTCCGGCCATATGGAGGAAAAATTAGTACCCCAGGCGGGGTATGAGGTAAGGTGTCTTCCCGGAACCGGCCTGAGCCGGAAACTGACCCTGGCAGCGATGAAACAAAACGCCTATGCTGTCAAATGCGTGCTGGACTCCGTGAAGGCCTGCAAGCGGATCTTCCGGGAGTTTCGGCCCGATGCCGTGATTGGCACCGGCGGCTATGCCAGTTTCCCGGCCCTCTACGCGGCCCAGTCCATGGGCATTCCGACCTGTGTCCATGAGAGCAACGCCGTCCCCGGGATCACCACCAAATTGGTTGCGAAGCGGGCTGACCGGGTGCTGGTGGCCTTTGAGGAAAGCGTCCAGTATTACCACCATCCCGAGAAGATGGAGGTAGTGGGAATGCCCGTCCGACGGGAGTTCCTGTTTGAGACCAAGGAGGATGCCCGGGAGGCGCTGAACATTCGGGGACCCCTGGTGGTTTCGGCCTTCGGAAGCCAGGGCGCGAAAGTGATGAACGAGACCATTGCGGACATGATGGTCCTGGAAAAAAAGGACGGTTTCCCCTTCCATCACATCCACGCCACCGGCAGCTTCGGGAAGGAATGGATGCCGAAGCGGGTGAAGGACAACGGCGTGGACTACGAAAAGGTGGAGAACATTGACATCCGGGAGTATATCTATGATATGCCCGTTCTCATGGCCGCCGCGGATGTGGTAATCGGCCGGGCAGGCTCGGCAACCTGCAATGAAATTGCCGCGGCAGGGATTCCCTGTATTTTGATTCCGTCTCCCAATGTGACCAACAACCATCAGGAACGGAACGCCCGGCTTTTGGAGTCGGGAGGCGGGGCGGTGGTGTTGCTGGAAAAGGACTGCACGCCGGAAAAACTCTACGGGATCATTCGGGAGCTGCTGGATGACCGGACTCGCCGGGAGATCATGTCCCGGAAGCTCCACGGCATGGTTCGCCTGGACGCGGCGGAAGCAATCTGCGCCATTGTGGAGGAACTGAGCCGGTCCCCACGGGAAAAGAATAAGGGAAACGCTGAATAAATCGTCGGCGACTGGATAGCGGATCTTTTGTCTCATCCGCCCTGTTCAGAAAACGGGAAATACATCCAGTATTCCCTCATTTTCTGAACCTTCAGCTGAGTCAAAATCTCTCGCTGCCAGTTCTTGCCGATTTAATCAGAGCTTCTTAAGGAATCGTGGATCAGTAAGTCACCGCCTGCGGCGATGACGCAAAAAGCACAGCTGCCTGTTCACGGTTCAGAAGTGCAACATTTTTATCACCGAAGGCAGTGCCTTTTCAGGTTGTGGGCATTGCCCCAGGAGGAAACAAGTATGGAGAAAAATAAGAATCACCGGGAGGAGCCAATCCGCCGTTCGAGACAGGAGGAATCTTCCGGTTCCCGGAGCCAATCGGCAGCGCAGGCGCCAAAGTCCAGGTCCCAGCCCCAGGAGACGCCCCAGACGGCGCCCAGAAAGCGCCCTGGTACGGAGGAAGCGGCAGCGCCCAGACGTCGTCCCGCCACGGAGGCGGCGCCAGAGCAGCGCCCGGAGGGAGCAGCCGCGCCCAACAAGCGCTCCCAGACGAACGGAAGAGCCCGACAGCCGTCATCCGCTCAGACCAGACTTCCCCAGCAGGGGGCGGCCCAGGCCCGGAGCAGGGAAGGACAGCCGGCTCGCCAGGCGGCAGAGCCGAAAAAAGCGCCCACAAAGACGACGAAGAAAGCAAGCGGGGCAAAAAGGACAGCAGCTTCTTCCCAAAACCCGGCAAAGACCCGAAAAGCCTCCCGCCCCAAGGAGCAACCGGATGATCTTTCCGGCAAAAAGCGGGCCTATGGCAACAGCAAGCCGAAAAAGAAATCCGCCATTGCTGTTTTTGGTCAGGCGATTTCCGCCACGGCCCAGCAAAGCGCCGCAAAGCGCAGAGCAAGGCTGGAACGGGAGGGGAAACGGTCCAAGCGGAACACCGGGGAACCCTTGCCCGCGGTGATTTATACCCAGCCCCAGGCATTTAACCGGGATCGGCTGCTGGTGCAGCTTGTCACGGTGACGGCGGTGGTGGTTGCCTTTGTGGTAGGGCTTTCTGTCTTCTTTAAGGTGCGGCACATCCGCGTCAGCGGAGCAAACGTGTATACTGCCTGGGCAGTATCGGAGGCATCCGGCATCCAGGAGGGGGATAATCTCCTGACCTTCAGCCGGACAAGAGCCGGGGCCCAGATCAAAGCCAATCTTCCCTATGTAAATAATGTAAGCTTTGGTATAAGATTACCGGATACTGTCAATATTATTATCGAAGAAGAGAATGTGGTCTATGCCATTCGTGACCAGGACGAGCAGTGGTGGCTGATAAACTCCAACGGCCGGGTGGTGGAACAGGCCAAAAAGGGCGCGGCATCCAACTATACGCAGATTGTGGGGGTCGCCCTGGATCATCCGCTGAAGGACCAGACGGCGATGGCGGTGGAAACTCGTGCCGCAGCTCAGGAGCCTGGGTTGGATCCTACAGCGGAGACGACGGAAGCCGTGGTGGTGCCCACGGTCAGCGGCGCCCAGAGGCTCAGCGTTGCCCTTCAGATTGTGCAGGCACTGGAGGACAACGACATCGTGGGCAATGCCGCCAGCATCAACGTTTCTCAGCTCCAGGGCATTACCCTGTGGTATGGCACCCGGTATCAGGTCAACCTGGGAGACGACGCGAATCTGGAATATAAAATCGCATGCATGAACAGCGTCATTATGAATATGCAGGAATACCAATCCGGCGTCCTGGATTGCAGCTTTACGGTTTGGCCGGATCAGGTGGGCTACACCCCCTTCTCCTGACGAAAAATCCGAAAATTTCCGGGCCTTGCGCTGCGGAAGCGGCCCGGAGATGTAAGTATTTTGTAAATATTTTGACGAATCGGAAGATTTTCTATTGACCAAACCGAAAAATAAGGATAGAATAGAGAGCATGAACCGAAATACCCGTAATAAGCGGAACGCCCGCAGCTGCGAAAAGATACATAGGAGGAAGAGTAATATGTCCGAAACTTTACAGGATCGCGTTGTTAAGATCAAGGTGATCGGCGTCGGCGGCGCCGGCAACAATGTTATTAACCGGATGATCGACGCAGGCGTCAGCGGCGTGGATTTTGTGGTTGTCAATACCGATAAACAGGACCTGAATAAGTCCGTCTGCAAAAGTAAGATCCAGATCGGTGAGAAGCTCACCGGCGGTATGGGCGCTGGCTCCAAGCCGGAGATCGGCCGGAAGTCTGCCGAGGAAAGTCGTGCGCTCATCTCCAAGGCCCTGGAAGGGACGGACATGGTCTTCATCACTGCCGGTATGGGCGGCGGCACCGGCACCGGCGCGGCTCCCATCGTGGCGGACCTGGCCCACGAGGCGGGCATTTTGACCGTGGGCGTTGTCACCAAGCCCTTCAAGTTTGAGGGCGCCAACCGGATGCGTCAGGCCGAGCAGGGCATTGCTGACCTCAGCGGCAAGGTGGATTCCCTGATTATCATTCCCAATGACCGCTTAAAGTACGTTACCGATCAGAAGATCACCTTTGCCAACGCCTTTGGCATTGCCGACGATGTGCTGAAGCAGGCGGTGACTTCCATTTCCGAACTGGTTGGGTTCAGTCAGAACGTCATCATCAACCTGGATTTCGCGGACGTCTCCGCCGTCATGAAGGATGCGGGCCGGGCCCACATGGGCGTGGGTACCGCTTCCGGCCGGGAGAAGGCAGAGCAGGCAGCGACCGCCGCTGTTTCCAGCCCGTTGCTGGAGACCTCCATTAACGGCGCTACCGGCGTTCTGGTGAACGTCACCGGCTCCATGGAAATGACCCTGGACGATGTGGAGACTGCTGCCGGCATCGTGCAGGAGGCGGCCAATCCTGATGCGAACATCATCTTCGGTGCCACCATTTCCAACGATTATCAGGATGAGATGCGGGTGACTGTCATTGCCACCGGCTTTGACCTGAAGACGGAGTCCTTTGCGCCCAAGGCAGCCGCCGGCAAGGGTAAGCCCGCCACGCCCAGCTTTGTGCCTGAGGATATCGACACGCCTGTGGCGGCAGCCCGTCAGCCCGCCAAGAGCGCGGATATGAGCGACATCGACGAGATTTTCAGCATCTTCAAGCGCTAAATGCGAACTTCCGCATCCCGACCCCACGGGGCCGGGATGCTTTTGCGTGAAAGAGAAAGGGGAGAGGGCCTATGGGAGCCTATGAAGCGTTGGCGGCAAGCTATGACCGGCTGACGAACGATGTGGACTATGAAGCAACGGTAACGTTTTACGAGAAAATTCTTGACCTGGAGGGCTTCCATCCCAGAACCGCCGTGGACCTTGCTTGCGGCACCGGCTCTGTGGCCCTCCTCCTGGCAAAAAAAGGATTACAGGTAATCGGAGTTGACCTATCGGAGGAAATGCTGACAGTGGCGAGCCAGAAGGCTCAGAAGATGGATTCCCCGCCCATGTTCATCCGCCAGCCCTTGCAGACGCTGCATCTTCCCAGGGGCGTAGACATGGCGGTGTGCGCCCTGGACAGCCTGGACTATCTGACAAATCCGGAGGACTGTGCTCTTGCCATCCGGCGGGTCTACAAGGCGCTCAATCCCGGGGGAATTTTTCTGTTTGATGTAAACACCCCGGAAAAGCTCCGGGCCATGGACGGACAGATTTTCCTGGACGAGGACGACGATGTCTACTGCGTCTGGCGGGGAGAGTTTGACGAGAAAACCAATATCTGCTCCTACGGCATGGATCTGTTTCAGCGCCGGGGAAGGCTGTGGGAGCGTTCCTTTGAGGAGCACCGGGAGTATGCCTATTCTCAGCGGCAGCTTACGGAATACTTAAAGAATGCGGGCTTTACAAGGATCCGGGTTTACGCTGACCGACGCCTGGAAGCGCCGGGAGAAGGGGAGCAGCGGATCTATTTCAGCGCGAGAAAGGGGAAAATAGGATGAATGATTATCTGGTTCGGGGAATGACCATGGACGGCTTTGTGAAGGTGGCGGCCATCCGCTCCACGGAGCTTGTCCGCCGGGGAGCGGAGATTCAGAAGACCACCCCCAATGCTACAGCGGCCTTTGGGCGGGCATTGACGGCGGCTTCCATCATGGGCAATATGCAAAAGGTGGAAAACGGCTCCATGACCTTGCAGATTCGGGGTGGCGGCCCCATCGGCACCATTACCGTGGTGTCCGACGCCATCGGAAATGTCCGGGGCTGTGTGACGGAGCCAAATGTGCCGCTGGTGGAAAAATACCCCGGCAAGCTGGATGTGGGGGCCACTGTGGGAAGGGATGGGACCATTACCGTTATCCGGGACCTGCAAATGAAGGAACCCTACATTGGGTCCACGGAACTGGTTTCCGGGGAGATCGGGGACGACATTACTGCTTACTTTGTGCAAAGCGAGCAGGTTCCCACGGCCTGTGCGCTGGGGGTTCTGATCAATCGGGACAGAACCGTGAAAGTTGCGGGGGGCTATCTCATTCAGCTTCTGCCCGGCGCACCGGAGGAGATCGTGGATAAGCTGGAGCAGGGCATACAAAGGGCCGGTGCGGTGACGCCTATGCTGGATCAGGGTATGACCCCGGAGGATATCCTGGGGCAGGTCTGCGGTGATCTGGGCGTGGTTTTTCTGGACACGGTGGAGGTTTCGTATAAGTGCTACTGCTCCCGTAATCGGGTGGAGCAGGCGCTGATCAGCCTGGGCAGGGCCGAACTGACTGAGATCATGGAGGAGGGAAAGGATTTCCCTGTGGAATGCCAGTTCTGCGATGCGGTTTACCGTTTTACAACCGAGGACGTGAAGGAACTTTTGAAAAAGATTTGATTTTCATAACAAAAAGGTGGGGAACAGCCGGAATCATCCTTGGAAAAGTACCATGGAAAAAAAGGAAAAAAGGTCTTGACAAATTGGCTTTCCATGTGTATAATGTGTCATGTCGCTGAGGCGGGAAGCCGAGGCGGAGGGCACGGGAGCATAGCTCAGCTGGGAG
>DLAP01000061.1:0-171 GCA_002493965.1 Clostridiales bacterium UBA7044 | reverse complement strand
TTCGAGTCCGTTCCGGGTCGCCATATAATGCATCTTGTGGAGAGCGCAGTCTCTCCACAATATGCCTCTGTAGCTCAGTAGGTAGAGCAGAGGACTGAAAATCCTCGTGTCGTTGGTTCGATTCCGACCGGAGGCACCATGGATGCGGGTGTAGCTCATCCGGTAGAGCGC
>DLAP01000016.1 GCA_002493965.1 Clostridiales bacterium UBA7044 | reverse complement strand
ATAGAGGATTTGTGTAACGGTAGCACACCGGACTCTGACTCCGTTTGCGGGGGTTCGAATCCCTCATCCTCTGCCAAAAAATAAACACCACCCATCGGTGGTGTTTATTTTTTGCCATTCGGATTGGGATTCGAACCCATCTAAATGCAACTGTCCGGTGGACAGTTGCGGCCACCAGTTCAAAAACTGGTGGCTTCCATACGGTTTTCCCATAGGGAAACCCGGCAATCGAATCCCTCATCTCCATTACCAAGTATTGAATCCACGTCTATAGTGTTGCCCAAGCACATGACAAAAAGCGACTTGTTTCGACAAGCCGCTTTTTTGTTTCCGGGAAACGGTTGCATTCATTAGAGATGGTGTGATATAATATTACGAAATAAGGATTAGGAGTGTGTGCTATGCTGATCAACTCGGGAGAATATTTTGAAACTGTTGAGCAAATCAAGCAGGAAATCCGAGCGGCACAGTATAAGGCAGCGCTGCAAGTCAACAGGGAACTGATTCTGCTCTACCACTCCATTGGTACTGTGATCCATGAGCACAAAACATGGGGCAATAAGTTTGTGGATAACCTGGCGAAGGATATTAAGTTATCCTTTCCCAGTGCCACCGGCTTCTCCGTCCGTAATTTAAAATACATGGCGAAATTTGCTTTAGCCTATCCAGATCGTGAATTTGTGCAGACGGTGTCTGCACAAATACCGTGGTCACACAATATTGCGATTTTAGAGAAAGTAAAAGAGCCGGAGCAGCGTATCTGGTATATTCAGAAGGCTGCCGAAAACGGCTGGTCACATAGTGTCCTGATCCATCAAATAGAAAGCGGGCTGTACCAGCGCCAGGTGATCACTGATAAAATATCGAATTTTGAGCAGCGGCTTCCCGTACCGCAAAGTGAACTGGCCGTTCAGACAATGAAAGATCCCTATATCTTTGACTTTATCCCATTCAAAGAGGATATGGTGGAGCGAGACATTGAGCGGGCACTTGTACAAGATGTAACCAAGCTCCTGCTGGAGCTTGGGACAGGGTTTGCCTTCCTGGGCAATCAGTACCATCTGAATGTTGGCGGCGATGACTTTTACATTGATCTGCTGTTCTACAATCTGAACTTGCGATGCTATGTGGTCATCGAACTGAAAACCGGAGAGTTTAAGCCTGAGTACGCAGGACAGCTAAACTTTTATCTGTCCGCTGTGGATGGCCTGATGAAGCAGCCCCAGGACAACCCCACCATTGGTCTGCTGCTGTGTAAGAGCAAAAATAACCTGGTGGCAGAATATTCCCTGAAGGACATGAGCAAACCCATCGGTGTCAGTGAGTACCGGATTACCAGCAGTCTGCCCGCTGAACTGGAAAAGCAGCTTCCCTCTGTGGAGGACATTCAGAATCGGATTAAATAGCGGAGAAACCGCAATAATGGATTCACGAAGTTCAATGTATAGGATTATTTTGAGCAGAATGTAGGTCAAAAACCAGCCGCATCTACACAGATATTCTTGACGAAACAGCCCCAAGGCAGTATAATCATGGTTGTCGGCGAAAAAAGGCTCCGGATTTTTCCATAGATCCCCCAACGCCGCGCATTTCGAATGTGCCGCAAATGAAAACTACTGAAATACCGGGATGATTCACCCCTCCCTGGGGATGGGCATCCTATAAAGGAGACAACCATGCATCAGAAAGTCGCCGTATTGACGGACACAAACAGCGGAATCTCCCCCGAGGAAGCCCAGCGCCTGGGCATTCACCTGATCGCCATGCCCGTCATCGTGGACGGAGAAACCTATTTCGAAAATGAATCCATCACCCAGGAGGATTTCTTCACCCGGCTCCGTGCCGACGCCAGCGTCAGCACCTCCCAGCCCGCGCCGGGGGTTCTGATGGACTGCTGGGAAGACCTGCTCACCCGCTATGATGAAGTGCTGTTCCTGCCCATGTCCAGCGGTCTTTCCGGAACCTGCCAGACAGCGGTCATGCTTTCTCAGGAGTATGGGGGAAAAGTCCGTGTGGTCGACAATCACCGAATTTCTGTCACTCTGCGCCAATCGGTGCTGGAGGCTCTGGCCCTGCTCCGTCAGGGGAAAACCGCTGAGGAGACCGCCGAATATCTGGAAAAGGACGGGCTGAATGCCAGCATCTACATCGCCGTGAACACCCTGGAGCATCTGAAAAGAAGCGGCCGGGTAACTGCGGCGGGAGCAGCCGTGGGTACCATCCTGAATATCAAGCCGGTTTTGCAGATCCAGGGCGGCAAGCTGGACGCCTACAAAAAGGTACGGGGAATGCGGGCGGCCATGCAGGCCATGATCGACGGACTAAAAGAAGACCGGGAAGGCAGATTCGCCGGGCAGAAAGTCACCATCCGCGCCGCCTGCGCCGGGGATCCGGCAGATGGAGCTCTCTGGCAGGCTGCCCTTCAGGAGTCCTTCCCAGACCTGGAAATTGGTCTGGATCCCCTGCCCATCAGCATCTGCTGCCACACTGGTGAGGGCGCTCTCGGCGTGGGACTGATGCCGGATATTCTCTGAGGCAGTCGATTCCCCGAATCAAAACAAAAGACAGGACAGACACGCCGCAAATGCTGTGCAGTGTCTGTCCTGTTTTGTTCTTATTTCGCCTCACTCATTTTCCGAGATTAAATTCGGGCGACGCCGGATTTCCGGGCGGCTTCGGCAACTGCCTTGGCTACGGCGGGGCCCACTCTGGGATCGAAGGCAGCGGGAATGATATAGTCGGCGTTCAGCTCCTCCTCGGAAACCAGTCCGGCCAGGGCGTTGGCGGCGGCCATTTTCATTTCCTCGTTGATATCGGAAGCCCGCACGTCGAACGCGCCCCGGAAAATGCCCGGGAAGGCCAGCACGTTATTGATCTGGTTGGGATAGTCGCTGCGCCCGGTGGACACCACTGCCGCGCCGCCGGCCTTGGCATCCTCGGGGAAAATCTCCGGGGTGGGGTTGGCGCAGGCAAAGACAATGGCGTCTTTTGCCATGGTTTTCACCATCTCGGTGGTCAAGGTGCCGGGGGCGGAAACGCCGATGAACACATCCGCGCCCACCAGCATCTCCGTCAGGGAGCCGGTCTTTCTGTCCAGATTCGTGATCTGAGCCATCTCTTCCTTGATCCAGTTCAGGCCCTCCCGGCCAGCGTAGATGGCGCCCTTCCGGTCGCACATGGTGATGTTCTGAAATCCAGCGGACAGCAGAAGCTTCACGATGGCAATGGCGGCAGCGCCCGCACCGGAAGTGACGATCTTCACATTCTTACCCTTACCCACAACCTTCAGCGCGTTGGTCAGGCCTGCCAGGGTGATGACGGCAGTGCCGTGCTGGTCGTCGTGGAAGATGGGGATGTCGCATTTCTCTTTCAGCTTCCGCTCGATTTCAAAGCACCGGGGGGCGGCAATGTCCTCCAGGTTGATGCCGCCGAAGGAGCCGGAAATCAAGGCCACCGCATTCACAAATTCATCCACGTCCTTGGTTTTGACGCACAGGGGGAAAGCGTCCACATGGCCGAAGGTCTTGAACAGGACACATTTGCCCTCCATCACGGGCATGCCGGCCTCCGGGCCGATATCCCCCAATCCCAGCACGGCGGAGCCGTCCGTGATAACGGCGCACAGGTTATGGCGGCGGGTCAGTTCGTAGGACTTGTTCACATCCTTCTGGATTTCCAGACAGGGCTGGGCAACTCCCGGGGTATATGCCAGGGACAGGTCCTCCTTGGTCGCCACCGGGACCGTCGCCTTCACTTCAATTTTTCCCTTCCACTGACCATGGAGCCGAAGGGATTCTTTCGCGTAATCCATCGGGGTTCTCCTTTCAAATATGGCTTTTCCGAAAAGCTCTAACTATCTGCGTCACACTGGCTTTACTTTGTGAAAAGCCGTTTTTTCTTTTGATTCCAGTTCCCCAGCACCTCATTGACGGAGCTGACGGTAATGAACGCATCCGGGTATGTCCGGCTGACATACTCCAGGAGCTTCACGTATTCGTCCTTTTCCAGGACCGTCTGCACCTCCATCCGGGGGGTCTGGGAAACCCCGCCGTAGACCTGGTAGAGGGTAGCCCCCCGGTCCATCTGCCGGACGATATAATCCTCAATGGCTTCGTAGTGATCCGAAATAATGCACACCCGCTTGCGGATCCGGAAACCATCGAAGAACCAATCCAAAACGAGCCCATATAAAAATGTGCCCACAATGCTGACAACCACGGTTTTTCGGTCATAGGCAAGCACCGATGTGGCGGCAATGAGCAGGCCCGTCACAGTCATGCACTGTCCAATCTTCCAGCCAAAGAACTTGTTCGCGATCTTGGCCAGGATGTCCACCCCGCCGGAGGAGGCGTTGACGCGAAACAGAATCGCCTGCCCATAGCCCAGCACCAGCATATGGCAGATCAGATCCATCATCAGGTCTCCCGTCAGTGGTTGGGGGGTCGGGCGTAATCCATTCAAATACCCGGAAGAAAACAGGCTGGATCAGCGAGGCAAAAACGGTCTTTGTGCCAAACTCTCTGCCCACCACAAGATAGCCCAACAGGAGCAGGAGGGCGTTGGCCACCAGCGTTAAAACGGACATAGGAATGTCAATGAAGTGCCGCACCACGATCAGCAGTCCCGAAATACTGCCTAAAACCAGGTTCGCGGGCATCATAATATAATACACCGTTGCGCTCACCAATAGTATACCCAGACTGATGGTCAGCGCGTCTTTTTTTACCTGGCTCATTTTTGAATCCCCAGGCTGCCAAAGCCGGTCTGGGCAAAATGGCTGCTGTAAAATTCCTCCATCAGGCGGATCAGGGAAATCGTGTCCTCCACGCCCGCCGTTTCGTAGCAGGAGTGCATGGCCAGCTGGGGAAGGCCGATGTCCACACAGTTCATGGAGACCTGGGCCATGGCGAGATTGCCCAGGGTGCTGCCGCCAACCTTATCAGAACGGTTGGCAAAGTACTGCAGAGGCACGCCGGCCCGCTGGGCCAGCTCCCGGGCAATGGCAATGCTCATGCCGTCGCTGGTGTATTTCTGACCGGCGTGGGACTTGACTACAACGCCCTCGTTCATGTAGCAGCAGTTGTTGACATCCGTATGCTCGGGGTGGTTCGGGTGAACAGCGTGGGCGTTGTCAGCGCTGAACATAAAGCTGGATGCCACGGCCCGGTAGAAGTCCTCTTCGCCGCTTCCCATGCTCAGGGCGATCCGGCGCATCACATCATACAGGAAGGTGGAAGCGGCGCCCTGCTTGGTGCCGGAGCCTACCTCCTCATTGTCGAAGCAGGCGGCCACGTTGATGGAACGGTCGTTTCTGCCCTTCAGGAAGCCCTTCAGGATGCCGAAGGCGCACTGCTGGTCGTCCAGCCGTCCGGAGGACAGAAACTCCTGGTGACAGCCCCAGACAGAGGGCTTTTCCCGGATATACAGGTACAGGTCGCTTCCCAGAATCTGCTCCGGGGTAACGTGCAATTCCTCCGCAATCAGCCTCTTCAGCGCGCCCTCTTCCGTAGCGCCCCCAAACAGAGGCAGCATATCCACCTGCTTATTGAAGGAAGCGTGATCGTTGACCTCCCGGTTCATGTGGATAGCAACGCTGGGAATCAGCAGCAGGTCCCGGTCCAGGGCCACCAGCCGGGAGGTGATGCCGCCATTCTCCTTCGTGAGCACCCGGCCCGCTATGGACAGGGGCCGATCCATCCAGGTGGCACAGATCATGCCGCCGTAGCCCTCGGTATTCAGCCGGGTATACTTCTGCCCCGTGCGCAGCTCGGCATTCTCCTTGATCTTGAAGCAGGGAGAATCCGTATGGGCCGCCGCCACATTAAAGCTGTAGTTTTCCAGCTGGGTTCCCATTCGGAAGGCGATGACGCTGGACCCGTTGCGGCAAACGAAGTAGCCCTTGCCCGGCTCCAGAACCCAGGCCTGGCTTTCCAGCAGCTCCGTAAAGCCCTCCTCCAGAAGGCGGCTGCGGATGGAAGCCGTGGTGTGAAACGCGGTGGGGTTGCCGTCAATAAAGGACAGCATCTCCTGAATTTCATTCGGAATCATGATGGAAACCTCCATTATAAAATTTCCTGTAAAGACGTTTACGCGCAGTTTGCTTTCTGCCCCGTTTTGCTCTGATTTCGGATTGGAATACGGGCAGAAGCGGATTGCGAAGCAAAAGAGGCACTTCTCAGAGTTACTCCAAGAAGTGCCCCAAGGAATCGTTCTCCGATCCCCTGCCATATCTTGTGCTTTCCTCAGTCGATGGGCTTCATTTGGGGAAA
>DLAP01000094.1 GCA_002493965.1 Clostridiales bacterium UBA7044 | reverse complement strand
ACATGGTTTTTCGACAGCCTGAGCGGCCTGCCGTAGCAGACCGCTTTTCCTGATATTCCATTCGTATCCCTATGGGTGTTCAGTTGGCCTTTTCCAACTCCTTGGCGCGGTACCCAAAACTATTGCCGTTTTTCCTTCTTTGACCTTCTATGTCATACAAAACGATTCCACCCATGCAGTAATAGACGCCAATAATCCTTCCACTGACACCCGTCTTCTTGACCCGCACTATATCGCAATCCCGAAATTTGCGTTCCTCACCTGTCCATCCATTTTCCCCAAAATAAGGAAGTATGTCAAAGTCAGCTTACTTACCACAAAGTTCAGCTCCTGAATATGCTGCCGCAGAAAGCTTACAATTTGCCGCACCTGATTTTCCGTGGACGCGCCGCTCACATTGGGCATCCGTGGCCCATACTGGACTTCCCACAGGGCACAAGGAAAGCGGCCTGCCGAAGCAGACCGCTTTCCTCTAAAAGCAAATTAGTTACTATAATACAAATCGTCGTACGCCTTTTGTGCCTCTTCTCCGAAATCGTTATATTCGTCGTAGTGAGGCGGTGCAAACCCTTTCTCATCAATTAAACGATACAACATCTTTAATACAACACCGATGTCATCTGATTCCAAGGCTTCGGGAAGGTTCCTCCTGAGAAAATCCTTGGTTTTACCATTCATGTTAAGCATAATTATTTTCCTTTCCATGGATTCGTCTGAATGAGACGCCCATCTCGAATGCTGATTGTAATACTCACTCCATTTCCATGGAATGTCTGCCGAATATCCCCATCATCCGTGTATTTTACCGGATCTAAATCCTCAGGATTTTGCAATGCACCGAGTAGACTGCTGACTGGAACACCTTGCCGCATACCTTCATGGGAATCTGACATCTGCCCAATTACCCGATCAATAAAGTGCGTGCAAAAGCTTTCAATTTCTACGTCTGTCGCAGTAGTTTGCCCGACAACAGCCGCTTGAATATCATCATTTGTACGCTTGTACAGGTCAAAGCCCACCAAGGGTGATATGTGCTTCTTCTTGATAGCCTTGCTATACCCCGTCAGCAGTTCAAACTCTTTAGAGTTATTATACATCGCTTCTTCAAGCTTTTCAATAGTATTTAACTCTGTATTTTCTGCGCCAATGGATTTTATTTTTTGCAGGTATTCCGGATTCAGATCTCTTTCATTTTCCTGTTCCTGCCAAGAATGAAGCGTCTCCGCCAGCTTCCGATGATTTCGTCGCCCTTTACCCGCCAAATCAAGATCAGGGACCCCGAACTCAATGGCCCGGCCCGTCGCCTCCCGCCAGAGTGTTTGACTTGCCGCAGTATACGCATCTTTCTGGGAATACCCTTTCAGCCTCTCTATGGCGACCTTCTGAGTAAAAGAGCCATCCCGCTGATAGGCGGAAGCCTCCGCCGCAATGATGCCGAGCAGGTTTAGCTCCCCGGGGCTCATGTCGATTCCTGCCCGATTCAGCACCCCTCTTAATGCGTCTACCGCCTTTTTTGTGTCGCCGTCTATATTGTACAGCAGTATGTCCATAGGGACCTGTCCACCGACGGCCTTCATCACGGCGGTCGATGTCGCCTGTATCAGTGCTTGGTCGTAACTAGCCCCGCTTTTCAGTGCCTCCTGAAAGCTTCGCCAGCAGCCTCTTGGATTCGCCCGGACCAGATCCTCAGCCCCGAATAATCCTGCCCGGTCCAGCGCGTCCATGACGTTCAGGTCTTCCTGTTTCGCCAAATCCGCCGCGTATCGCCAGCCGCTTTCTTCGGGATTTCTCATTGCGCCAATTATGCTGCTTCCCACGGAGGATATGTTGCCAGAGAGGAGGGACACAATGGCCGTCTCCTTGGCTTCCTCCAAAAGCCGTCTGTTTGCCTCGGCAATGGCTTCCTGCTCAGAGCGGCCGCTCTCCCTTAACTTCCGGATAGTTTCGTTATATTCGGAATTTTGCCGGAGTATGGCGGCTTCTGCCAGGGTGCTGCCAATGAAACTCAGTTCCTCCGTAGTGCACTCGATCAGGCCCTGGCCACTCGCTTTCAGCAGGATATTCTTCCAGTTTCCAGGGTTTTTCCCCAGGTTGTCCAGCAGATTGTCCAGGGGAATCTTCTCCGTGGCGACTTCGATACCGGCATTCAATATGCCCAACGCCACCGCTTCCGGGGTGGATGCTCCCTTTTTAGTGGCGTCAATTATGGTATCGTTAAAAGTAGCGGAAGCGGAGAGAGCCAGAGAGTACGGTCCCGTGGTGACGGCACGGAGAAGAGAGTCCCCGGCGCTGTTCACCGCCTGAAAGCCATAGGAGGCAAAATTTCTCCAGCCGCTGCTGCCATCGCCCTTAATTTCCCCCGCCATGGTGCCCCGGAGGGTATCGGCGTAGACATTGGGCAGGTTGCCCGCGTTGTTGGTATTGAAGCCCACATACTGCCCCGTGCCGCCCAGTTTGTCCGCAATGCTTCCGATGGTACCGGAAACGCTGCCCACCAGCTTTGCGGGGAAGGAAAGCAGATAGGCCGGAATGACAGCAGCTCCCCCTGTCTTGGCCAGGCCCTCCGCCTGCAATGCGGTGGCCCGGGTTTCCAGTTCGTCTTGCGCCCGATGATAGGTTTCTTCCAGCTCCCGAAGCCGTTTTCCCCCGTACTGTTCCTCCAGCACCCGCTGATATTGCAGATACTCAGGCTCCATGGCTGTGGGATCACCCCCACCCTGGGAAAACTCTTCCTTGGCTTTCAGGTAATTCAGGAAAAGCGCCTTGGTTTCCTCCGGCATGGCGTAAAGCTCCTGCATATTGACCGTGTCCACATCCTGGTTGTGCTTTAGATTTCGCCGACCCTGGGCATAGCTTTCCGCGTCTTCCTTCGCCTTGTACCGATCCCTGACGCCCTCATCATATTCCTTTTTGGCCTTCTCGTAGTCCTGCTTGGCCAGTTCTTCCGCATAGCGTTGGGGATAGTGCTGGTCCATGTACTCCTTCGTCTTTGTCTTTATGTATTTCTGCTGAACCATGTACTCCGCCTGATCCTCGGGAACGTTCCGAGATGTCCACCACCCGGTTCCCAGGGGCTCCTCGTTTATGAAGCGGTCGTATTCCTCCCGGGCAGCTTTTTCCGCCGCCTCTGCCTCTGCCAGGACAGCATCCAGTTCCTCCCCGGTGTCCCCGCCCTGTGTCCAGGCAGGCAGATTATTGGGGTCCAGATTGTTAAGCTGCTTCTGGAAATACCCCTGCCGCGCTTCCTCCACGGCATACCACTGGCGTTCCTGTTCGGTTTTCGCCGCTTCTGCCGCGTACTGCAATTCAGCTTCCTTCTGGTCAAATTGATACAGGTCCCAAATGTAGTCTTCATTTGCCAGATTTGCGGCCGTTTCCGCATCATAGTACCTCAGGTATTTCCCTATGTATTTCGGATCGTTGTACACAGGCCTTCCCCGCTGCCGAAACGCCTCCAAATTTTTCTGGGCTTCCTCCGCCGCGGCCTGGGCTTCTTCCAGCTCCGCAATAGGCGCGGCCAGATGCTCCTGGAACCGCTGAAACCCGTCGTACTCCTCCTGGCTTCCAAACTGTCCCCAGTAGCTTTCATTCTGTCCAACATACCCGGTAAATTGGGTCAGGTAGTCTTCTAGCTGCTTCACCTCCTTCCCGCCGTAGTTCTTTTTCAGATTATCCAGGGCTTTTTGCGCGGATTCAATTCCCAGGTTTTGCCGGAAGACGTCCCGGTCCTCTTGGCTGTGCCACGTGCCATAGAATGTGTCCGCCTCCTCGGCCCAGGATTGCAGACGGTCAAATTCCTTGTATACACTGTTGAAGGCATTGCGGCGCTGGTCCTGGGCCTGGGCAATACCAACGTAAAAGGGATTGCCGTAGGGGGCCAGAGGGGAGGAGATTCCTCCCGCCTGGCTGCTTTTCTTTCCCTGCTCTATGGCCGGTTTTCCCCCGCTCTTACCCGTGTTCTGTTTCGCCGCCGCGCTTACGATCTCGTCTATGCTTTTGGCTAACAGTCAGATCACTCCTTTATTTATAGAAGTAAAAATAGTTGGGGTTTTTTGCTATCCTGGGGTCTGAACTTTTTTTGTTTTTTTCAGCTTCGGCCACCGCCTGCTGTGGGGTGTACTCTCCGGAGTTGACTTTGTCCGTCAGGGAGATACCGAATAACTTCTTCTTTGGAGCACTGGGTGCACCACTCCCGGTTTCCTCCGGGATCCCCAGAATTCCCAGCACCTCCGGGGTCTTCACCCCCGCCTGGTACAGCCGGAAGGCATTCTCCCAGCTGCGCTGGTACTGGTTCAGGCTGTCCTGATGCCGGCCGTAATCCTGATTTTCCTGGGTGCTGAGCAGAGAATACCGCTTGTACAGTCCGTCGCTCTCCCGGTTATACTTGTCCAGCGCCAGCTG
>DLAP01000095.1:4990-5335 GCA_002493965.1 Clostridiales bacterium UBA7044 | reverse complement strand
CTCCACAGGCAGGGAGCCGTCATATCCGCACACCCCGTGCCGGGACTTGTAGTACAGATTTTCGCCCACAATGGCAAGGCTCCGGTCGCACCCCTCCTGGACCCCCCGGCAGGCCGCGTCCTGAATCTGGAACTGGGCGGGATAGTCCCCGTAGACCTTGTGCAGGCAGTTTTCCTTGAAGAACAGGGGATAGCCCAGGTGGGTAACGGCCCCGGTGAACTTGCCGTCAGTGCCCAGGTTGCCGTAGTAGCTGTCCGTCGATAACCCCATAAAGCACTGCCAGTTCTTGAAGTCGTCCAGGGCACAAAAAAGCGGCCTGCTAAGCAGACCGCTTTTCCTTATTCT
>DLAP01000095.1:435-4868 GCA_002493965.1 Clostridiales bacterium UBA7044 | reverse complement strand
GTTTCTTACAACCCGCGAAGTGTTCCCTTAATGCACCCTTCCGTCGGGCACTTTACTTCGCAGGAGTTCCCGACACCACGGTAGATAAGTTCCTTCCCACACCGGGGGCAATATACCACACGCTCTGGATGCTCCATCTTCTCATCAAGGGCATTCCACTCTTCTTCGCTGTAATTAATAACCATAAAAAATTATCCTCCTTGCTGTTTCGTCATATCCGTGAGAAACGAGGCTGATCGCTTTTGTCAGCTGCCCCTGGAAGCTTTGTACGTAACTTTGTGGATTGGATCGGCAAGGGAAGGCGGCCTGCCGTAGCAGACCGCTTTTCCTGATTATGCAACCGTTTATTCCGTTTCTGTATTGTCGCAATTAACTCTGTCAACAATTTTTTTAATTCGGCACTAACCTCATTGTTGTGGCTTTGCCTGCTATCCACGAGTGCATCTACAATTATGTCCAGCACTCCCCAAAGGTCATTCTGACATAGTGGCAAGCTGATATCCACTCCATGGGAAATCAGGAACATTCTATCCTCTTGGCTAATTTTAAGCATAGCTTCACCCTCCATATGATACTGCGCATATCAGATTTCCAGTCTCTGGGTTCACAAAGATATTCACACTTCCAAGTCTGAATTTCTGGCTCACATTCCCATCAGCCCCCGTTCTTGGTGGATATACCTTCGTGTTAGGGTCTGTCAGTACCGCATAAACATTCTTTATGTCGATACCAGAACGTCTCTCATCCACAGATCCAATCATATCAGAAATAAAGCCATCGTCTTTGCCCATAATCGAGACCCCATTAGAGGTTGTTATCCCCACCAGAGAATTATCAATATCTCTGTTGGCCTTTTTATACAGTTCAAAATTCGCAAACGCTGACAATTCTCCGTTTTCAATGGATTTCCAGTAGCTTTGGAACTGCCCCCATTCACCACTACTATACTTCAAATCCCGGAATTCTTCAAGGCTTTTTGGCGCGTTTTTTCCCAAAGATTCTTTCACCTGAGCGTACTCATTCCCATATCTCAGCTTTTCCGCGATTGCGTCGGCCTGCTGCTCCTTCCGCGTTTGGATGTACTCCTCTACAACCCGGTTTACATCCTCCACCCTTCTTCCATCCGGAAGCCGCTCCAGTCCTATATTCTGGCTGATTTTGTCTGCTATCCCATGCGCAATGACCCGGTCCGTCGCTTCCTGCCAAAGGGTTTCACTAGCGGCGGTCCACGCAGCTTCTTTGGAATTCTGCTTCAGCATTTCGATGGCTACATCCCGTTGGAAAGACGGCTCCTGCCGGTAGGCGGAAGCCTCCGCCGCAATGATGCCGAGCAGGTTTAGCTCCCCGGGGCTCATGTCGATTCCGGCCCGATTCAGCGTGTCTCTTAATATGCTTACCGCCTTATTTGTGTCGCCGCCTATGTTATACAGCAGCGTGTCCATAGGAACCTGCCCATCTACAACCTTCATGGCAACATCCGCTGTGGCCCGCATCAACGCCTGATCATAGCTGACTCCGTTTTTCAGCGCTTCCTGGAAGCTTTGTGCGTAGGCCTGTGGATTGGCCCGGGCCAAGTCCGCAGACCCAGATAGTCCCGCTCTGTTCAACGCATCCATCACATTCAGGTCGCCCTGCCTCGCATACTCCGCCGCGTTGCGCCAGCCTTGTTTAGAGCCTGCTCCAAGGCGCGTTCCACCGCTTTCCACCTGCTGCAAAATCTGGTTGTATCCATTCGTTCTCTGATTTACCACGGAATCCGGATTCTGGATAAGCTCTCTCATGACTTCGGCAAGAACGTCGTTCTTCTCAATCATCCGCATCTGAACATCCGACAGAACGCCGCCGTCTGCAATGTACGCCATGACCATCGCGTTTTTCCGGGCAATCTCCGGATCCATCCCCTTTGCTTTCAGTAAGCTTGTGATATCCGCTATGTTCTGTTCTGTCATAGAGACGCCGATTTCATTCAGCAGCCGCCCTATGGTATAGGCCCCGGTGTTCTCGTCTATTTTGCCCGCCAGCCGATACGCCTCGGAATCCATGGAGAACCTTTTCCCCAACTCTGCCAGGTCCTGAGACGAAACCCCCGCATTTTGAAATTCCCGTCCCTGGATGTACAGGTTCCACTCCTTGCTGACCGTTTCCGGTCCTTCTATCACACCGGCGGTCATCATGCCCAGCAAGCCCGCGTACAGCACATCCGCGCTGGCTGCCTCGTACTTCGCGCCGGTGATCACGCTCTCAAACCACGGCTCCAGAATCTCCTGGAGGTTTTCCTCCAGCCCTTCATCCAGCATATTCGCGCCAATCTTCAGGGCCACACGCCCAACAGCGTTGTCCACGTTTTGCAATAGCGGCAGGGAAATGGAGTGGAGGATTCCCTCACCCCCGCCAAACTTGGTAATGCCGCCCAAGGCTTTGGAAAGCGCCACCTCCGATATGCCCACCAGGGCAGAGTATGCCTGGGCCTGTCCCTTGTCCCAGCCCAGGTTGCCATAATAGCTGTCTGTGCTCAGGCCCATAAAGCACTGCCAGTTTTTGAAGTCACCCATGGCACGAAAAAGCGTCCTGCCATAGCAGACCGCTTTCCTTTATTTCATTCGAAGTTCTATAAGGATTCCATCGTTCAATCTATCCTTTCCAATTCGTCTTCAGTACAGTCAAACAACTTCCAGCAGTCTTCCGGCCCATATCCTCCTGGAACACCCTTTTCATCGCTTTCAACACAGTACGTCCTCTCCCCACTCAATGGGTAATAGATATCAATGATCTTACCAACAATCCCTCTCTATTGATTTTTTTCACAGTATTTCTTCAATGGCCTTGATTTCCAAAGCAGTAAACTCTACCGGATTCGGAAGTTTATACCCATCCGATTTACGAATGGGATAGTCAAGTATAATTGCTTCCACCTCTTCTGGAGCATTATCTTCTGCAAAAATATAGTCCGAAGCATATCCTTCAAATACTTGATTATCCATGCAAGTCAACCGTATGGTTTTCCCTTCGTATTCATGCAGATTTAGCATACTACTTTTCCTCCTTTCTTGGATAGACATGAGTTCCGGTTTTTGAATAAACGATTATGCCTTTGCTTGTCTCAATTTCAATTCCATTTGTATCTGTATGCATACCAATCGTGGTTCCGTTATCAAATTTTTCCTTCTTTGTCCAATTCCCCTGATGATCCATAATAGGGATTCCTTTTCCACTATGCTTGTCCACTAACTCCTGTGCATAATCCAGATCGCCATATAAATAACTTTTACCAAGCCCGTGATTATCTTTCGTATGCCTCAGTTGTTTCTCTCTATTGATTTTTGTGGAAACCTGTCCGGAATCAATAGCGTCTTGTATTATTGTACCACTTTGAGAAGATTTATCAAGAGAATATGGTGAGCCATTTCGGGCATCCCATTCATCCGTTTGCAGCGTTCCATCCAATCCGTTATCCAATGCTTCCTGTCCATTTTCTTTGTCATACTTCGGAATTACCTCTGTGTCAATCGCTTCCGCCTGCTGTCTTTGCCATCCTTTTCCCTCCAAATCTAAATCTGCAACTCCATGCGCAATCACCCGATCTGTTGCCTCCTGCCAGAGTTTCTGACTGGCCGCAGTCCATGCTTTCTCCTGGGAGTTCTCTTTCAGCATCTCAATCGCTACCGTCCGTTGGAAAGACGGGTCCTGCTGATAGGCCGAGGCCTCTGCCGCTACGATGCCAAGCAAGTTCAGCTCCCCAGGGGTCATGCTGATTCCGGCCCGATTCAGCGCACTTCCTATTGCGCTGACTGCCTTGTTCGTGTCGCCGTCTATGTTGAACAGTAGCGGGCCCATGGGAACCTGATTGCCTACCATCCGCATGGTGCTGTCCGATGTTGCCCGGATCAGTGCCTGGTCGTAACTAGCCCCGCCTTTCAAGGCTTCCTGGAAACTTCGCGCGTAACTTTGCGGATTGAATCGCGCCAGGTCCGCAGACCCGGATAGTCCCGCCCTGCCCAGTGCGTCCATGATACTTAAGTCATTTTGCTTTGCCAGGGCCGCCGCATTGCGCCAGCTTTGCTCCGAACCGGATCTAAGGTGCGTTTTCTGACTTTCTACCTGCTGCAACACCTGGTTATAACCATTTGTTCTCTGATTTACCACGGAGTCGGGATTCCGGATAACCTCCCTCATGACCTCAGCAAGGACGTCATTCTTTTCAATCATCCGCATCTGGACATCGGACAGAACGCCGCCGTCTGCAATGTACGCCATGACCATCGCGTTCTTCCAGGCAATCTCCGGATCCATACCCTTTGCTTTCAGCAAAGCAGCGATATCCGCTATGTTCTGCTCTGTCAAGGACACGCCGATTTCATTCAGCAGCCGCCCCATGGTATAGGCCCCGGTGTTCTCGTTTATTTTGTCCGCCAGCCGATACGCCTCGGAATCCA
>DLAP01000095.1:0-124 GCA_002493965.1 Clostridiales bacterium UBA7044 | reverse complement strand
CCGATACGCCTCGGAATCCATGGAAAAGCTTTTCCCCAACTCTGCCAGATCCTGAGACGAAACGCCCGCGCTTTGAAGTTCCCGTCCATGGATGTACAGATTCCACTCCTTGCTGACCGTTTCC
>DLAP01000027.1 GCA_002493965.1 Clostridiales bacterium UBA7044 | reverse complement strand
GAGACTTTTTTGACACGCTGAAAGGGGCTGTCGGCACCGACAGCCCCTTTGGGGAATTCCGTTGTTACTTTTTGTAGAGCATTCGGATGGAATTGAGGACGCACAGCATGGCCACGCCGGAATCGGCGAAGACGGCCATCCACATGGAGGCAAAGCCAGCCAGGCCCAGGATCATGACGGCAAGCTTAATCGCAAGGGCGAAAATTACGTTTTCCAAAGCGATTTTTCCGGTGGCCTTCGCAATGCGCAGAGACTGGGGAATGGCCTCCATATCGGAGGTCATGAAGACCACGTCGGCAGCCTCAATGGCCGCGTCCGCGCCGCTGCCCATGGCCGCGCCCACGTCCGCACCGGCCAGCACCGGGGCGTCGTTGATGCCGTCACCTACAAACATACAGGCCCCTTTTTCCTCCCGGATGGCCTGGAGCCGTTCCAGCTTTTGATGGGGAAGAAGCCCTGCGTGAACCTCCCGAATGCCCACGGCCCCTGCTACTGCCCGGGCCGCGTCCGACCCATCGCCGGTGAGCATGACGGTTTCGATGCCGCTTTCCCGAAGGGCACGGACGGCAGGCTCCGCCCCGGGCTTGATGGTGTCGGAAATGAGCAGATACCCTTGGTATACCCCGTCCACCGCTGCCAGAACCTGGGTCCCCGGTTCTTTTGTTTCGGGGAAGGAGACGCCATACTCCCTCAGAAGACGGGTGTTACCGCATAAAACCTCTTTACCGTCCAATTTAGCCCGGATGCCCCGGCCCGCCAGTTCTTCCAGTTCCTCCGGCTGGCGGAGGCTGATCCCCTGTCTTTTTGCGGCGGAGACGATGCTTTCCGCGATTGGGTGGGTGGACTGCTGCTCACAGCAAGCGCAGATTTCCAGCAGGGAGGGGCCGCCCTCCTGTTTCTGCACCTGGAAATTTCCCTGGGTGACGGTGCCGGTTTTATCCACGATGACGGTCTTGATCTTTCCCATGGCCTCCATAGACTGGCCGCCCTTGAAGAGGATGCCCTTCTTGCTGCCCGCGCCGATTCCGGCGAAGAAGGCCAGAGGCACGCTGAGCACCAGAGCGCAGGGGCAGCTCATGACCAGAAAGGTCAGTGCGGTGTAGACCCAGTAACTCCAGTTTCCGGTGACCAGAGAGGGAAGAAGGGCGATGACGGCGGCAAGGCCCACCACCACGGGGGTGTAAACCCTGGCAAAGCGGGTGATAAAGCGGTCGATTTTCGGCTTGCTGGCGGCGGCGTTTTCCACGCTGTCCAGAATCCTGGTGACCATGGACTCGCTCAAGGGCTTTTCTACCCGCATGGTCAGCTGCCCGCTTCCGTTGATGCAGCCAGAGACAACGCTGGTTCCGGGGTCCACATGGACGGGCACCGGTTCCCCAGTGATGGGGGCGGTGTCTACCCGGCTCTCTCCGGTGAGGATTACGCCGTCCACGGGGATCCGGTCGCCGGGGCGGACCAGCAGGGTGTCGCCAACCTTGGTGTCCCCTGCGGGGATTTCCCGGACGGATTCTCCCTCCACCAGCTGTACCACGTCCGGCCGCAGGTCCACGGCTTCCATGATCTGACTGCGGCTGCGCTCCACAGCCTTTTCCTCGAAGTACTCGCCGATTCGGTAGAAGAGCATCACGCCCACGCCCTCCGGGGCGTTGCCGATGAAGAAAGCGCCCAGGGACGCGACACTCATCAGAAAGTTTTCATCCAGCATATGGCCGCCCCGAAGATTCTTGTAAGCTTTGACAATGACCTCCCAGCCCAAGAGCGCATAGGCGGCCAAACACAGGGCCATGGAGGCCCAGCCCAGTCCGGCGTGCTCCAGAATCAGTCCAATCACAAAGAGAACGGCTCCCACAAGCAGAGGACGGACGCTTTCCGGCTCGTCATGGTCATGCGCCTGATGGCTATGGCCCTCTTCATGGGTGTGATCATGGCCGCAGGCACACGCTTCGCCGTGGTGGTCGTGCCCACAGCCGCATTCCTCCCCATGGGGATGATGGTGTTCGCCGCTGTGATGATGGCCCTTTTCCTCCCGGGGAAGAATTTCCGCGTCCGGCTCCACGGTGCGGGCGATGGCCTGCAATTCCGGGATCAGGACATCCGGGTTTTCGGCGGTGAGGCGGAGCTGCCGGGTGGCGAAGGTGATGACAGCTTTCTCTACCTGGGGGTGATCGTTCAATTTCGATTCGATTTTGGCGGCGCAATTGGCGCAGTCCAGATTGTCAATGGTATAGACTTTCCGCTCCATAATCTTCCTCCTTGATTGCTTAAATCGACATATGAGCAATCATTCATATGATGAGATTAGTATATCCTATATTCTCTCCAATGTCAATAGGGAAAAATCTTTTTTCTTGCGGAAAGAAAGAGAAACTGCTATACTGGCGGAAGAAGGGACGTGATGGCGTGTACTGTGACTGCCATATCCATATGGTGCTGGATGGAGCGAATTGGAAAGCTGCTATTGATCGGCACCGGGAACAGGTGGACGAGGCCTGGGTGCGAAAGGCCCTCGGTGTCTACAAGGCTTTGGGCTTTACCTATCTCCGGGATGGAGGAGACCGGTGGGGCGTGGGAAGAAAAGCCCGGGATTTATCACCGGAATACGGGATCACCTACCGGACGCCCCTGGCACCCCTGCGGAAGGCGGGGCATTACGGCGGCTTCATTGGAAGAACCTATGAAAACTTAAGAGAATATCAGAATTTGGTCATACAGGCAAAGGCAGAGGGTGCGGACTTTATTAAAATCATGATTTCCGGCCTGATGAACTTTGACCGGTTTGGGGTGTTGACGGAAGAACCTATGGAACCTGCAGAGATCCGGGAACTTATTCACATTGCCCATGAGGAGGGTTTTGCCGTCATGGCCCACGCCAACGGAAGCCGGTGTGTGGAAGCGGCGGCGGAAGCAAAAGTGGATTCTGTGGAGCATGGGGCGTATCTAAATGAGGAAGCCCTTCATGCCATGAAGGAAAACGGCTGCGTCTGGGTACCCACCCTTTCCACCATCGGCAACCTTCGGGGGAAGGGGCGCTTTGACGAGACGGCGGTAGAAAAGATTCTGGAAAGTGCTGTGGAGAATATAAAGCGGTTTGCCGCAATGGAGGGCCTGCTGGCACCGGGAACGGATGCTGGAGCCTGGGCGGTGCCTCATGGAAGTTTGACGGAATATGCCCTTTTGGGGGAGGCGCTGGGGGAAGAAACGGAAGCTGTTCTGGAAAAGGGCATCCGGGAGATTCGGAGAAAATTTTGATACTGAGGTAAAGAATATGATTAGAATCAGACCGTATAAATCTATGGATGCAAAAACAATATTATTGTGGTGTCAAGATGAAAAAACATTTTATCAGTGGACGGCGGGGGTACTTGGCAACTATCCTATATCGCAAAATGAATTTCGTTTTGTTGAATCCCTAATGCCGTTTACTGCATTTGACGAAACGGGAATCGTGGGCTTTTTTACACTGAGAAATCCTGATGAGTCATTGGACGAACTGCGCTTTGGATTTGTTATTATAGATCCTCACAAGCGAGGAAAAGGCTATGGGAAGGCTATGCTTCAATTAGGTCTGAAATTTGCGTTTGAAATATATGGTGCGAAAAAAGTATCACTGGGTGTTTTTGAGAATAATCTTCCAGCTTATTACTGCTATAAAGCAGTTGGCTTTCATGATGTGGTTCTGGATGCAACGGAAAAATATTGTATTATGGGTGAAGAATGGAAATGTAAAGAACTAATCATGGAAAATAGATAAATTATGATTTAGGAAGCTTCCAGGTCAAAGAATCTGCGCCCCAATTTGTACGGTTCGTACAGATTGGGGCGCAGTGCTTATTTCCCAAGCAGTTTATTTTTCTCGTAAGCGGCAATGACACAATCCATGACAGCACCCCGGAAACCCTTATCTTCCAGTGCCCGAACGCCCGCAATGGTGCTGCCGCCGGGAGAGCAGACAGCGTCCTTCAGTTCGCCGGGATGCTGGTGGGTCTGCAAAACCATTTCCGCCGCGCCGGACAGGGTGGCGGCGGCATACTCCATGGCCTTTTTCCGGGGAACGCCGCAGGCTACCGCGCCGTCTGCCAGAGCCTCCATAAAGAGATAGGCATAGGCGGGGCCGCAGCCGGACAGGGCGCTGGCGGCATCGATGAGGGATTCTTCCAACGGGTCCAGAAGCCCGCAGGGGGTCATGTCTTGCAGGAAGCTTGCCAAAGCCTCCTCTGTGACCAGACTGTTGCAGCAGTATTGAATCATGCCCTTGCCTACGGCGGTTGGGGTGTTGGGCATGATGCGGATGATGGGGAGGGGACAGCCCGCAAAATCTTCGATCTGCCCAGTCGTAAGCCCGGCTGCCATAGTAATCAGCAGGGGCTTCTTTTCCCGGAGGACGGACTGCAAGGACAGCAGCATATCCTTCATCATGTGAGGCTTGACCCCAAGGAAGATTCCGTCACAGCTGGAAGCGATTGTTTCATTGTCGGAATAGGTGATCCCCAGGTCTTCCGCAAGAGCCTTGGCTCTGCCGGAGCGGTCTGTTACCAGAATGTCCCGGGTGCTTTTCGAAAGGGCTTTCGCAATGGCGCTTCCCATATTGCCGCAGCCGAGAAAACCGTACTTCATTGGATTCCCTCCTTACCGGATGTGTCCGTTGCCGTGAATTACATATTTATAGGTGGTCAGCTCCCGCAGACCCATGGGGCCACGGGCGTGAAGCTTCTGGGTGGAGATGCCCATTTCACAGCCCAGGCCAAACTCTCCGCCGTCGGTAAACCGGGTGGAGGCGTTGACGTAGACGGCGGCGCTGTCCACTTGGGCGGTGAAAACGGCCTCCGCTTCGGCACTGCGGGTGACGATGGCCTCGCTGTGGCCGGTGGAGTGGGCGGCAATGTGAGAGACGGCCTCCTGGACGTTTTCCACGCACTTGACGGCCAGAATGTAATCCAGAAATTCTGTGTCGAAGTCCGCCGCACCGGCGGGCATGCCGGGAATAATCCCAGCGGCGGTCTCGTCCAGGCGAAGTTCTACGGGGTGTTCCCGTTTCGTCACCAGCCGGTCATAGAGCATGGGCAGGAACTGGGGGGCGATGGCCTTGTCAATGAGCAGCACTTCCTCAGCGTTGCACACGCTGGGACGGCTGGTTTTGGCGTTCTCCACGATGTTCAGAGCCATGTTCAGGTCAGCGGTCTTCTCCACATAGACGTGGCAGATGCCCGTCCCGGTGGCAATACAGGGGACGGTGGCGTTGCGGACGCAGGCGTTAATGAGACCTGCCCCGCCCCGGGGGATCAAAAGGTCAATATACCCATTGGCAGTCATAAGAGCCGTGGCGCTGTCCCGGGAGGTGTCCTGCACCAGGTTCACGGCGTATTCCGTAATCCCCTGGGCTTTCAGGCCGGAACGAAGGGCGGAAACAATGGCGTTTGCACTGCGGAAGGCTTCTTTCCCGCCCCGAAGGACGCAGACATTTCCGCTTTTTAAGGCAAGCGCGGCGGCATCGCTGGTGACGTTGGGGCGGCTTTCATAGATGATGGCAATGACGCCCATGGGAACGGAGACCTTTTCGATTTTCAGACCGTCTTCCCGGGTATGACTTTCCAGAATTTTCCCCACCGGATCGGGGAGAACTGCCACATCCCGAATGCCCTGGGCCATGGCGGCGATGCGATCGGTGGTCAGCCGGAGCCTGTCCAGCATGACGGGGGAGATATGATCCTTTGCGGCCTCCAGATCCTGGGCGTTGGCGTTCAAAATGGCGTCAGTGTCAGCAAGCAAAGCCTCCGCCATGGCGTTCAGGGCGGCGTCTTTTTCGTCGGTGGTCATCCGGGAGACCTGGGCTTTGGCGGCTTTCGCGTTTTCCAGCATGGTTTTCATAAGCGTTCCTCCGTAAACAGGGTGCCGATTTCTTTCCCTTCCAAAATTGCGTAGAGGCTTTCGGGGGCGTTTCCGTTGGCGATGACCATATCGCAGCCATGGGACAGGCAGATTTCCGCCGCCCGAAGCTTGGTGATCATGCCGCCGGTGCCCTGGATGCCATTGCTTAAGCCCGCCAGGTCCCGGATGCGGTCATCGATTTTGGTGACACGATGCAGCAGCTTTGCATCCTTATGGGTGTGTGGATCGGCGGTGTACAGCCCGTCGATGTCCGAAAGGAGAATCAGCAGGTCCGCGCTGACACTGCTGGCCACGATGGCGGCCAGGGTGTCGTTGTCGCCGATGCCCAGCTCCTCTGTGGCTACCGTGTCGTTTTCGTTGATGATGGGCAGAGCGCCCATTTCCAGCAGGCGGTTTAAGGTAGTGGTGAAGTTCTGGTGCCGGGTTTCGTCCCGGGTATCGTCCCCGGTGATCAGCAGCTGGGCCACGGTGTGGTGGTATTCGCTGAACAGCTTATCGTAGACGTACATCAGCTCGCACTGGCCCACCGCCGCCGCGGCCTGCTTGGTGGGGATGTCCCGGGGCCGCTGCTGTAAGCCCAGTTTGCCAACGCCCATGCCCACAGCCCCGGAGGAGACCATAATGATTTCATGTCCGGCGTTTTTGATATCACTTAAGGTTTTGCACAGCGCCTCTACCCGGCGGATGTTTAAATGCCCAGTGGTGTGGGTCAGGGTAGAGGTGCCGATTTTGACGACGATGCGCATGGAAAGCCCTCCTATGACGGCATATTTTCGGATATTATATCACCTGATGGGAACAAAAGAAAGAGGGAAAGGAAAATTCCCGGAAACAATTTCCGGGAATGTAGCGTTTCCTTAAGCGTGGATGCCAAACAGCGGCCTTGCCACCCGTTTATACAGCAGCATGGTGAGAATGGACACGAGCGTGCCCTTCACCAGATTCAGGGGCGCCACACACAGCAGCACGAAGGTGGATACATTGCGCACACCGCCCCAGATGGCGGTGCCCATGGCGATGATGGTGTCCAGGGGCAGGCCGTAAAGCTGGGCGAACTTGGGCAGCAGATACACGGCATTGAAAGCGCTGCCGAAGACCGTCATGACAGCGGTGCCCAGAATCAGACCAAGGATGGCGCTGTGCTTGCTCTTATGGGCATGGTACAGAAAAGTGGCGGGCAGGACAAAGGAGCAGCCCACCACGAAATTTGCCAGGTCTCCCACAAAGGCGGTGGTGGTACCCTTCAGCAAAAGCTTCAGAATGATTTTGACGCCCTCACAGGCTACCGTGGCGCTGGGTCCTAAGTAGAAGCCGCACAGCAGTACAGGCAGTTCGGAGAAGTCCAGCTTATAAAATTCCGGAGCCAGGAAGGGCAGGGGAAAGTCCAGAATATGCAGCACCGTAGCCAGAGCGGCGCAGATACCCACAATGCACACCCGGCGTGCGGGGGTTACTTTCCGCTTTTCCGGAAGAAAGTGCTCAGTAAGGCGTGCAAGCAGGGCAAGGCCCAGGGCAATCGCGGCACAGATCAGGAGAAATTTTACGTTTTCCATAGATGAATAGACCACCTTTGTAAAAAAATACGCCCCGGGTACAGACCCAGGGCGTGAAAATAAACGCAATATTCTTGCGTATCTTCTTCCATCCAGACTATACTGTCGGTATCGGAGTTTCACCGATTCAACGCTTGCGCGCTCGCGGACTTTACCGCCGGTGGGGAATTTCGCCCCGCCCTGAAGACACGATTCAGTTGCTTAAACTATATCACGATGGCGTGGCCTTGTCAAGAACGAAAAGCCATGGTATAATGATTACGCCTGAGGATTCAGCGCCCCGCCGGTTTCCTGCGTGACCGGAACGGATTCACTGGGCGTGGGCAGGGATTCGCTGGGGGCAGTCGTGGTGGTGTTCTCTGTGGGGGCGGTGGCCTTCGGCACCGGCTGGAAGCCCTGGATCCGGCCGCCTGCGGCAGTGTCGGTTACGTCACCGCCGATGATTTCATTTTTATATACCAAAAGTGTTGCGTACACCGGCTCCGTGGCCCCGGGGAAGTTGTTGATCTCGTAGACGTAGCGCATGACCTTTTTCCCGGCGAAGTCATTCAGGTCATAGCCCTGGCTTTTCTGCAAAGCATTGTAGCGGTCGAAGACCTCGCTGGAAGCGCTGGGGATCTTCACCTGGCTGGATTCTTTTGGGGATGTGGTGACCTGCCAGCCCAGATCCGTTAAAAACTTCACCCGCTGGTCATTGTTGGAGGCTGCCGGAGCGCCGGTCTGAGCCGTATCCGATTTGCCGTCGCCCAGCAGCAGGATCAGGGCCAGCACCAGGGCGGCCACGGCTGCCAGGGCCAGAATCATTTTCTTCTTATCGACCTTTGCGGTCATTACCATCATAGAAATCCCTCCTGGTTAGAATAGGTAGTACAGCCTATGTCCTGTCCGGAGAAGATATTACGGAGGCACCATGGAAAGACTGGACAAATTCTTATGTGACAGCGGCGCGGGGACCCGCAGCCAGGTGAAGACACTATTAAGGGCCGGTAAGGTTGCAGTGGACGGCAAGCCGGAAAAAGACGGCGGCCGGAAGATCGATTCCCAGATTCACGTCGTCACCCTGGACGGAGAAGTCTTGGGCGGCAAGCGGATGGTAGTGGGAATGCTCAATAAGCCCGCCGGTTACATTACGGCCACAGAGGATGGGGAAGCCCCCACGGTGATGGAGCTGCTTCCCGAGGATATGAAGCACCTGGATTTAAAACCTGTGGGAAGGCTGGACAAGGCTACCGAGGGCCTGCTGCTGTTTACCAACGACGGAAACCTGCTTCACCGGCTGATTTCCCCCAAAAAAGAGGTGCCGAAGCAGTATTACGCCCGGCACGAGGGAGAAGCGGCAAAGGAAGACGTGGCGGCCTTTGCTTCCGGCCTGACCCTCCGGGACGGGACCGTGTGCCGCCCGGCGGTGCTGGAACCTTTGGGGAAAGGGGAGAGCCTGATTACGGTCTGCGAGGGAAAATACCACCAGGTGCGCCGGATGATGGCGGCCCGTGGCATGACGGTTTCCTATCTGGAGCGCCGACAGGAGGGGGAGCTGACCCTGGGGGCGCTGCCCAGAGGCGCTTTCCGGGAGCTGAGCGCAGAGGAAATCCGGCTCCTTTCGGGTGAAACTCCGGTTCCCGGTCAAAATGCTGGTAAAAAATAGGGGGGAATTGGGGACAGCACCGCTGAACATTGGTATAATACCTAAAAAAGATCATTCTTTTTGCTGTAAAATGTCAAAAGGTACTTGCAAAGTGCGCAAAAGCTGTGTATAATAACAGTGCTAATTTGTGAAATGCGCATTTATGCAAGATACTAAGGAGTGACAGAAAGATGTCCAACAGTGTTTTTCAGAGCGTGATTGTTCAGTTAAGAGAGGTTTCCGATCGTACCTTCGGCGTCATTGACGTGGAGGGCAGTGTCATTTCCTGTACCGATATGTCCCTTCTGGGTGAGCGTTGGGCAGACGCGGCCCTGAAGGTGGGCAGCGCTTCCGACCGGATGGTCATCTTCGGGCAAAAAACCTTTAAGGCCATCGTGGGAAATTCCAATTACTTTGAGTACGCTGTATTCTGCACCGGCGACGACGAGATGGCGCACAGCTTCTGCCAGATGGCATACATTGCCCTGAACGATGCCAAAACCTTCTACGAGGAAAAGCATGACCGGGGCACCTTTGTAAAGAATATCATCATGGACAACATCCTGCCCGGCGATATTTACATCCGGGCCAAGGAGCTGCATTTTGCCACGGACGTACCCAGGGCGGTGTTCCTGGTGCGGCAGGTGGGCCACAGTGATGTGGCTGCGGTGGATGTGCTGTCCGGTATGTTCCCTGACAAGATGCAGGATTTTGTGCTGTCCGTAAACGAAACGGATGTGGCGGTGGTGAAGCAGATCAGCGCCAGCACCACCCTGGAGGATCTGGAGCGGATGGCGGTCTCCATGGAGGAGGCCTTGATGAAGGAGCTGCGGATCAAGACCGTCATCGGTATCGGCACCGTGTCCGAGCGGCTGCGGGAGTTGGCGGATTCCTATAAGGAGGCCCAAACTGCCATCGACGTGGGCAAGGTCTTCGATGAGGAGAAGAGCATCATCAACTATGAGAATCTGGGCATCGGGCGGCTGATTTACCAGCTCCCCACCACCCTGTGTGAGATCTTCCTCAGCGAGGTTTTCAAGAAAAACTCCATTGATTCCCTGGATCAGGAGACCATGTTTACCATCAACAAGTTCTTTGAGAACGACCTGAACGTTTCTGAGACCTCCCGGAAGCTGTTCGTCCACCGGAACACCCTGGTCTACCGTCTGGAGAAGATCAAGAAGCTCACCGGTTTGGACCTGCGGATGTTCGATCAGGCCATCGTGTTCAAGGTGGCGCTGATGGTTCGCAAGTACCTCAATTCCCGGGAGAGCCGGTAACAGAGCCTTTTCAGGAGCCGCGAGAAGCGGCTCCTGTTTTTTGGAAGTGACGAAATACAATGGGAGCGGAAGCCTTGGCTTCCGCTCCCATTGTTTGCCGGTTTAATTGGGCAGCTTGATGTTCTTCCAACCACGAACGTTACACTGACCGTCGTCGTTCCACTTGGAGGCAACCGCGGTGCCGTCGGCTTTCAGCGCGGCCGCGTGCATTCCACCGGCGGCAACCGCCGCGCAGTTCTTCCATCCGCTGACATCACAGGGGGCGAAATCTGTGGCCTGGGCAAGGACCACGGTGCCGTCGGCCTTCAGGCCCAGGGTGTGCATCCCGCCGCCGCTGACCGCTACAATGTCTGCCCAACTGCCCACTTCGCACTGGTCATTCATATTTGAGCCAACTGCCACCACGGTGCCGTCGGCTTTCAGACCAACGGTATGATATTCTCCGCCGCTGATGGCCACGATGCCCGTCCATCCGTCCACATCGCACTGACCGGCCTTATTTAATCCCACAGCCACCACGGTGCCGTCGGCTTTTAATCCAACGGTGTGATAGCCCCCGGCGCTGATGGCGATGATATCCGTCCAATCGCCCACATCGCACTGGCCCTCCTTATTGGATCCCACGGCGACCACAGTGCCGTCAGCTTTCAGACCCACAGTGTGGCCCCAGCCGGTGCCGATGGCTACGATGTCTGTCCATTCACCGGTATCGCACTGTCCGCTTTTGTTTGTGCCTGTAGCCACTACGGTGCCATCGGATTTCAGAGCGGCGGTGTGGCGGTATCCGGCGCTGACCGCAGTGCAGTCCTTCCAATCGCCAACTTCACACTGGTCATATTTCTTCATTCCCACTGCCACCACGGTGCCGTCGGCTTTTAAACCCACGGTGTGATAGCCGCCCGCGGCGATGGTCGCCCGATTGGCAGCCTGATCCCACAGAGCAAAGCCCCGCTCCCGGGCGTCCCCGTAATCGCCCAGCTTGGAAAAGGCAAGGGCAGCCTGGGCGGTTTTCTCGCTTTCTTCCAGGGCGGCGGCCTCGTCATAGGCCATGGCGTTCCGGCACTGCTGAATCTGTGCGTCGCTGTCCTGATAGCCCGCCAGCGCTTCGAAGGCGGAAATGGCTTCCTCGTATTTCTTTTCGTCCATCAGACCGGCGGCATCGCGATACTGTATGTCCAAAATGGCAGTTTCACAGGCTTCGATTTGCGCTGCACTGTCCTGATACCCCTCCAGCGCCTGGAAAGCGGCTATGGCATCTTCGTACTTTCCCGCTTCCATCAGCGCAACGGCATCGCCGTACTGCGCCTGCAATATGGCATTCTCGCAGGCTTCGATCTGCTGTTGGCTGTCTTTGTAGCCGTCCATGGCTTCAAAAGCTAGGATGGCTTCTTCGTACTTGCCTTCCTCCATCAGACAGGCCGCCGCGTTGTATCGGTTTGTTGGCAGGATCACGAAGATCAGCAAAAGCACAACCGCCGCAATCAAAACGCAGAGAATGGAAATCCCGATCGCGAGAATTTTGAAACCAGGTTTTCGAACCTTTTGCTCACCCATGGGGAGACCTCCTTGCAGACAAAAAAGTTTAGGGCAACATCGCACAATGGGAACTTCGGCTTTC
>DLAP01000078.1:511-4650 GCA_002493965.1 Clostridiales bacterium UBA7044 | reverse complement strand
ACCGTGGAGATCCTGGGCACAGAGTACGACATGGACACCACATCCCTTGACCTGTCCGCCTTAACCTCTCAGGATGTCTCCACCATTGGGGAGAAGCTTGCCATGCTTCCTTCCCTGGAGACTGTGGAGCTGATGAACAGCGAGGGGACCAGTTCTCTTACCACGGAGGACGTGAGGCTTCTCATGGAGACTGCCCCGGAGGTTTCCTTCCACTATACCTTTGACTTCTTTGGCACTACCCTTTCCACGGACACGGAACAGGTGGAGATCAAAAATCAGAGCATCGGCGATGAGAACGAAACCCAGGTCCGTCTGGCGCTGGATCTGCTGCCCCACTGCAAGCGCTTTGTGCTGGATAACTGTAAGCTCTCCAATGAAGTCATGGCTCAGATTCGGGAGGACTACCGGGATCGGACCAAGGTGGTCTGGCGGGTCTGGTTCGGCCGGGGCAGCAGCCTGACTGATGCGGAGCTGATGCGGGTGGTAGGCGATCTGGTGGACAGCAACTGCAAGGATCTTTACTACTGTGAGGATGTGGTGGCCATAGATGTGGGTCATAACGATTACCTCACGGATACCTCCTTCATCGGTGGTATGGTGAATCTGGAATACTGCATTATTTCCGGCTCCTCCATCAAGGATCTGACCCCTTTCAGCAACTGCAAGAAGCTGAAATTTCTGGAGCTTGCCTTCTGCGGGTACATTGAGGACCTGACCCCCCTTGCCCAGTGCGAAAGCCTGGAAATGCTCAATGTCAGCGATACCAAGGTCACCGACCTGTCCCCCCTGGACGACCTGCCCATGACTCACCTGTGCGCCAAGCGCAACGCCACCGGTGTCAGCCGCATTTCCGCCGAGGAGCAGGCCCGCTTCCAGGGCCAGCACCCCGACTGCTGGAGTACCTATGAGGGAACCCAGCCCTACGGCCCCGGCTGGCGGTATGAGGAAGACAATATCACCTTCCTGCCCTACTACAAGCAGATCCGGGAGTGGTTCCTCTACGATCTCCACCCCAGCGAGCCAAACCAAATGGGTTATTACTTTGACACCTATGCGGATAAATTAAAATAACCAATCAGGAGGAATATTTTATGAATCAGCCCATCCACACCCCCAAGGCGCCTGCCGCCATCGGTCCCTATTCCCAGGCCATCCAGGCAGGCAATCTGATCTTCGTCTCCGGTCAGATCCCCGTAGACCCTGCCACCGGAGAATTTGCGGGCAAGGACATCACCACCCAGACCCGCCAGTCCCTGACAAACGTCAAAGCCATTCTGGAACAGGCGGGCTACACCTGCGCCGACGTGGTCAAGACCACCGTGCTCCTTGCGGACATGGGGGACTTTGCCGCCATGAACGCCGTGTATGCTGAGTTCTTCTCCGAACCCTTCCCCGCCCGGGCCGCCTTTGCCGTGAAGTCTCTTCCCAAGGGTGCGCTGGTAGAGATCGAGGCCGTAGCCTGCAAGTAGGCTTTCTTGCGCATAAGAGGTCGTCTCATGGAGACGGCCTCTTTTTTTACCCCAAAGCCTTCCCCTTTGGGTGGCGCTCCGCGCAGCGAATTAAAATCATGATGACTGCCGGTGGCAGTCATACCATAATGTAGAGGTGGCTCGCCGAAGGCGAGACGGATGAGGCGTTCCCCCGTTCATGGAACCCACTATGGATCCAAAGGGGATCAAACCTCATCCGTCAGTGCTTTCGCCCTGACACCTTCCCCAGAGGGGAAGGCCAGACCGTCGAAAATCCCCTTCGGGGCTTTCCGACGAAAAGGTTGCAGTCTGCTTAGCGCACTCCTTGTGCGCCTATGGCACACAACTCGCACACACGCAGCCTGAGATGTATTTTCCGCCACGCACATGTCGCGGCGGAAAATGATCTGACTTCATTCGCCGCTGCGGCGGCGAGCTAAAGCAAGGCCTTTTTCGACACTCTGACCTTCCCCAGAAGGCCTTTTTATGTAAATTTCTTTGCATTCTTCATTTCCTTATGGTATAATCCAGCAAGAATCACATACACAGGAGGACAATCCCATGAATTTTGAAGAATTAAAGCAAAAAATGGACGAAGCCCATTATATATACGACGATACCCTGGCAACGGTCCTGTACGTGGCCCTCTCCCTGGGCCGTCCCCTGCTCATTGAAGGCGCCGCAGGCGTGGGCAAGACCGAGGTGGCCAAGGTCATGGCCTATGCCCTGGACCGGGAGCTGGTGCGGATGCAGTGCTATGAAGGGCTGGATGAGAGCAAGGCCATATACGAGTGGAACTATCAGAAGCAGCTTCTCTCCATTCAGGTGAATATGGGGTTCGAAGATAAGGACGCCCTGACAAAGTCCCTGTTCAGCGACGAATACCTGCTGGAGCGGCCTCTGCTCAAATCCATCCGTTCTGAACAGCCGGTGGTGCTGCTCATCGACGAAATCGACAAGGCCGACGAGGAATTTGAGGCCTTCCTCTTGGAGCTGCTTTCCGATATGCAGGTTTCCATTCCCGAGGTGGGCACCATTAAAGCGCAATCCATTCCTCTGGTGGTGCTGACCTCCAACCGGGCGCGGCCCCTGAGCGAGGCCCTTCGGCGGCGGTGCGCTTACCTGTATATTGAATACCCCGATATGGAGAAGGAACTGGCCATCCTCCGGGCCAAGCTGCCCCATGTGGATGACCGGCTGGCCTTCCAGGTAGCCCTGGCTGTGCAGAAGCTGCGCTCCGCCGAGTCCATTTTGAAAAAGCCCTCCATTGCGGAAACCCTGGACTGGGCCGCCGCCTTAGACGCTCTGGGCATCCGGGAGCTGACCCCCGACGCTCTGCGGCAGACGGCAGGCTTTGTTCTGAAGAACAACGAGGACATCGCTTCTCTGGACGATGGCCTCTTGGAGCCTGAGGAACACACCTGCGGCCACGACCACAGCTGCGGAGGCCACTGTCATGGATGATCCGTCGGTATACCTCATGAAGCTCTCCGCCTTCTCCCGGATGCTCCGGCTGGAGGGGCTGGCCGTGGGTCCCAAGGAGACGGAGGATGCCGGACGGCTGCTCACCGAATTGGGCCTTTATGACCGGGAGCAGGTGAAGACCGCCCTGCGCACGGTCTACGCGGGGAGCCGTGAGGAGCAGCTTTCCTTCGACCGGTGCTTTGACGGCTTCTTCATCTCTGAGGAGAAAATGCGCCAGCAGGCGAAGGAGCAGATGGAGCGTGAAAAAGAGCTTCAGGAAAACCGTCGGCAGGCGGAGGAGGAGCTAACCCTGAACGGCAAGCCCATGGATCTAACGGAGGAGCAGCGGGAAGTCTACGCCGCCATGCCCGAGGAGGCCCGCCAGAAGCTGAAGAATTTCATGGAAAAATACCGGGGCACCGCCGAGCGCAACCCCCAGCTTTACGGGGACTTCATCCACTCCGTCTTTGCCAAAACCCTGATGGAGCAGCAGATGCTCATGGAAAACGCCGGTCTGGGCGGGGAAGAGGTGGACCCGGAAATTGGCGTTCTCTACCGGGACATCTCCGAATTTCGGGACACGGAAATTCCCAAGGCCATTTCCATCATCCAGTCCATTGCTCGACAAATTAACGGGGAGCTCTCCGCTAAGCGTCAGTCCTCCGGCCGCTCCGACGTGCTGGACTTCCGGAAAACCATCCGAAAAGGCCTGGAAACCGGAGGCAGTTTTTACCGTCTGCGCTATCGGAAGAAGCGTTCCCGGCGGAAGCACCTGGTGGTGCTGTGCGACGTGTCCGGCTCCATGGTGCAGTTTTCCGAGTTTGCCCTCCGGTTTATTCAAAGCCTGAACCAGGTCTCCGACGCTTCCCGGGTCTTCCTGTTCTCTGAGACCATGGTGGAGGCGGACGCCTTTCAGCTGCAAAACATGGACCTGTTCCGAGGGTATGTGAAGGATTCCGGCATTTACGGACGGGGCACCGATTTGGGAGCTGCCCTGATGCAGCTTTGCACCCTCCAGCCCCCCGCCCTCTCTTCCGCCGCTACCCTGCTGATCCTCTCCGACACCAAGACGATCGACCAGAATAAGGCTGTGGCCGCCCTCCGGGAGGCAAAGCGGCTGGTCGGACGGGTAATCTGGCTCAACCCCATTCCCGAAAATAAGTGGCAGTATCTCCGCTCTGTCCAGACCATGGCGGCCATCTGTCC
>DLAP01000078.1:0-185 GCA_002493965.1 Clostridiales bacterium UBA7044 | reverse complement strand
TAAAAATCCTCCCTCCCCGCCCTGGAATTTTCTTGCCCTATTTGGGCAATTTTCTGTTGACGATTGATATGAAAAGTGTTATAGTATGCGTGAGTTCTTCTCACAAATACAAATGTACACGCAGTACACATAAAAGGAGAAAAAGAGACTATGAGAAAAGTACTTTCCCTGCTGCTGGTCGCCTG
>DLAP01000057.1 GCA_002493965.1 Clostridiales bacterium UBA7044 | reverse complement strand
CCGACCCCGGCGGTGCGACCATCTTCGTCTGCGGATCGAGGGCGTGGGAGAGGCGAGAATCTACGCCATTACGGAGACCATCGAAAGAGGAAGCGATATTTGAAGTAAGAGGTAAGAGTGAAGAGTGAATAAGTGTGGTATCGCCTCCGGCGATGAATGGAAGAAATGGGGAATATGAATTGAGTTATGAGTTTCGGATGCCCAATGTGAGCGGCGGGTCCACGGAAAATCAGGTGCGGCAAATTGTAAGCTTTCTGCGGCAGCACATTCAGGAGCTGAACTTTGTGGTGGGGAAGTTGGAAAAACAGCAGGAGACGTCCCGGAAGCAGGACGAGTAAGGAGGAACTATGGAAGAGGAAAAGAAATTACTGGAAAATGAGACCGCAGGCGTGCAGAAACCCGGGGCGTATACCTCCCAGTGGCAGGGACAGATGAACGATGCTATCGGAAAGATTCTGGACCGGAAGGATTTTTCCTACGATGTCAACAGTGACGCTCTGTATCAGCAGTACAAGGACCGGTATGTTCAGGGCGGGAAAATGGCCATGATGGACACCCTGGGGAAGGCGGCGACCCTCACCGGGGGTTATGGCAATTCCTACGCCCAGGCGGTGGGACAGCAGGCCTATCAGGGGTACTTACAGGGGTTAAACGACAAGATTCCGGAACTGTACCAGCTGGCGCTGGACAAGTACAGCCGGGAGGGAGATGGGCTTTATAAGCGGTATTCTCTCTTAAGCGCCCAGGAAAATCAGGATTACGGCCGGCATCAGGACAGCCTGAATCAGTATCAGCAGAGCTGGGAGAACGCCTTCCGGCTGTATCAGGCGGGGGTGAAGACCCCGGAGGTGCTGGGGATTCTGGGGATTCCGGAGGTGACTGGGGGCGGAGGAAACCAGAGTACTCCCGCCAGAAAAGTAAGCTTGATAGATGAAGCAACGAGGCTTGCGAAGACCCGTGGCACAGAAGCAGCATATGAGTATATTAAAGATCAGACAAACGGAAGAAATAATGGAACTATGGCAAACGCGGCTCGGGCCAATGTGAATGGTGTTGCTCAGACGGAATATTATAAGAAAATGGCAGAAGCTTTGAAGGAAAATCCTGTACTTTTGAAGAAATATTAAAGGGAGAGAACAAATTTGGGATATCAGACCGCAGAAGAATGGATGAGGCAGAAAAACAGTGGGTCTGGTTCCGGCGGGGGGAAATCTTCCCCTGCCGGTGGGAGGCCCTCAGGGCAATACCAAACCGCAGAGGCATGGATGAAACAGAAAAGCAGCGGGCCTGGTTCCAGCAGAGGGAAATCCCCCCAGCAGTACCAGACCGCCGAAGAATGGATGCAGCAGAAGTACAGCCCGGAGAAGATGGAGGGGCTGGTAACACAGGCGAACAGCTGGATTGACCGATACAATAAGGTAATTACCGGGTTCTCTGATTTTGATAAGCAGCGCAACGGAGGCTACACAAAGGATGTTGGCGGTGGCTATGGAGAGGAAATTTGGGCCCTGCTCCGGGACTTTGAAGGCTTCCAGGACTATCTGGGCGTATTGGGATTCACGGATGCCATGCGCTATGTTGGTTCCTTACGGAAACTTCAAAAAGGAATTGACGAAGAGAACCAATTCATGTCCCAGTTCGCGGACGAAGAGGCCTACAACGCAAACAAGCAAATTGTCGACTGGTATCAAAAGTATCAGGGCAAAAGCGCTGCTGAACTCAGCGCGGCGGCAGAACAGATGGAGGAGGGAGAAGAAAAAGACTGGCTGGCCCAGTATGCCTCTGCTGTGGATCAGGAAGAAATGCTCCATTTGGATTTGGGGGAGGCCCAGGCGGAAATCGATGATCTGATTGCCCAACAGGAAGATTACGCCTGGAACCACGAATTTGACTGGACAGATGCCGCCCAACGGATGGCCCATGAGGCGCATCTTGCGGATCTGGATGACCAAATCGCACAGAAGAAGCAGCGGATGAACCGGGCAAAGGATATCCAGGGTCAGGAGCAGCTTCGGCAGCAAAGCGAGGAACTGCTAAAAAAGTACCAGGGGAAAAGTTATTCCGAACTAAAGGCGGCCCTGGAACAGACGGAGGACGGAAGCTTCGAAAAGGCCTGGTTGGAGCAGTACGCCCCATCCGTCATGGGAAAGGATGACTATGTCCAGGAAGTTTCCCAGAAAACAGCGGAACTGGAATACCTGGAAGACGGAAGGAAAAAGATGTCCGATCAAATTATCGCGGGCATCGAAACAGAAGCGGATAAGGAAAAATATGATGCGCTTCTCCGGCAGTATGGCAGCCCCCAGGATTTGAAGAAACAGATCGAAGCCCTGAAAAGCGAAATCTGGAATGACCAGAATGCCATGGAATACAACTTCCTGAAGGAAAACGAGGACTATGCGCAGATGTCCAGACAGCAGGGGGACGTGAAAAAGGCCGGATTTGGCATTGGCCTGGGTACCAAATGGTGGGGGCAGGGAGACCCGGTATACCACTATATCAACGACATTGATGGGGCCAGGGATGTACACCCGGCTATGAAAGGGAAAATGCCCTATTCCATCTATGATTACATGACGGAAGAGGACGTTGCGAATTACAATTATCTTTACAACACCCAGGGGAAAGAAGCGGCTCAGGACTATCTAGACTACCTTTCCTATGAGCTGGAAAACAGCCAGATGGAAACGCTGCAGGGAAATACGGCGGCCTATGCCACACAGCATCCTATCTTATCCTCTGCCCTGAGTGTGGGTACGAATCTTACCAGCGGTATTGGTGCGTTGGACATAGCGGGTCAGAACCTGGCGCGGGAGATTACCGGGGAATACAAGCCTATCCACTATGAAAGAAGTTCCATGGTACCCACAGTGGTGACAAGCACCACAAGAGGTACAGTGGCCCAGAATATCGCGGACGCTACCGGCGCAATCAGCCTGAATGAAGACGATCACCCTTTTTGGAGCCGTGTCCTGAACGGGAAAAGCCTGGGAGACGTGTACCAGTTGGGCATGAGCATGGCGGATTCCGGAGCAATTGCCCTGATGACTATGGCCGGAATTCCGGGAGGCACCGCATTGCTGGGAGGAAGCGCGGCCTCCCAGGGCGTACTGGATGCCCTGAAAAAAGGGGCGAACGATGAACAGGCACTGACTATGGGTATCCTGAACGGCACTTTCGAGATGCTGTTCGAGAAAGTGTCTCTGGACAAGCTGGTAAACGGCAACACCGGGAAACTGGTTCGTGATATTCTGGTGCAGGGCGGGGTGGAAGGTTCCGAAGAGTTCTTTACGACCCTTGCCAACACGGCAGCGGATATTCTGGTGATGGCGGACAAGTCCGGCGTTGGGTCCAAGATTGAAAAATATATGAAAGAAGAGGACCTGGACAGAGAGCAGGCTACGATCAAGGCACTGGAGGACGTAGCTATTGACCTGGGCTGGGACTTCATGGGCGGCTTATTATCCGGCGGAATGATGAGGGGAATGGTACAGCCTGTGCACACTTTCCAGCAGGGCGTTGGGCTGAAAAACGCCGGTATTACAGGAGAGCAGCTTTCTCAGCTGGGCGGAACCTTTTCCAATGACAGCAGAACCGGAAAAATGGCCGGGAAGGTAGGAAAGAATTCCGGCGCCTTCAACATGGGCAGACTCTATAACCGGATCAGCACAGAGCTTTCGGGTCAGAATACTGCGGATATCCAGAAAGCACTGGAAGACAAGGGCATGGACAAGTCAATTGCCAAGAAGCACGCCCAGATTCTGGAAACAATCGTAGAAGGCGGGACCCTGTCTGATACCCAGATGCGGATGATAGAGAAGAACGAGATTCTGTCACAGGTTATGGAGGAGATCGTCCGAAATCCGGATTCTGTGGTAAACCAGAGAACGAATACGTACAGCGAGATTTTGCAGCAGGTGGAAAGCGGTGGGGCGCAGTTTGGAGCGGATTCCAAACAAAGGTGGCGCAACGCGGCGGAGTATGCGAGACTGGGTGATCTGAATGCCATGGAGGCACTGGACCGGGCGGGATTATCCGGTTCGGCAGACCTGGCTAAGGCAAATCCGCAAGCCTATGCGAGAAGCTTCCAGGAAGCCATGAAAAGCGGGGCCAGCTATGACCAGGCGCTGATACAGGCGACATCGGAAAGTACAATGAAGGTCTTAGGCACACAGATTCCTATGAGTGAACTGCTCTATAACATAGACGGTGACACGAACAAGGCGGTAAGTATCATTCGTGACGCTACGGCGCGGGCTGGAATTAACATGACCCCTGGGGAATTGAACCTGCTTGGAATTGTCGCGGCGGAAGCTTCCGCCTATCAGCGAGACCATTCCTTTCAGAATAAGGTCGCCTTGGAGATGCTGAAAGTGAACTCCCAGGAAGAAGCGTGGAATGCGGCCAGTGAGAAGCTGTGGAGTGAGGCGGCAGATCGGGCGATTAAGCATGGAGTTGCGAATTTGGATTTGGAGGGGAAAGAAGGACAAAATCAGCAGACAGTGAATGCCATTAGCCGGGACATCGGTCAGATGCAACCCATGGAAGCGATTGCCACGGAAGAAGTTGAAGACACGCTAGAATCTCCTACATATGAAGAACTTGTGCAAAAAGAGGATATCCCGGTTATAGACATAGGGAGAAATACCGAAGGAAAAACCTATGCACAGTTGAAAGCTGATGTTTCCGACAAGGCCGATGCGCAAAAATGGTACGATACCCCTCACACCAACAAAGACACAGGAATGCCGGTATTCTTAGTAAAAAAATCCCTGACCCATGCGTTCAGCAATCTGAGTGCACAGTTCGGGACGGATACGATTTTGGCTATGGGAAAGGCACCGGAATTGATCCAGAACGCAGTGCTAGTTAACATTGCTCCGCCCAAAAATCAGGCAAAGCCAGAAACAAGAGTGTTTACCTTCTTCGCCGCAATAAACGGGGAAAATGGTATTGAACCCGTAAAGCTCACTGTTAAGGAATTCAGCACCAACACGGAGAACAGAATACCAGAAAAAATTGCACAATGGTTTGAAAAAGTAAAGCGGTCCAAAACATACAACTCTTTATACGATTTGAAGGCACTTGAAGTAATTGAAATAGAAACCGCAAAAAAAGAGTTTGGCGCTTCAGCTAATGACCCCCGCAGACAAAGTCAGTCAGGAGCGAAAAGCACGCCAAACTCCACAATTAGTGTATCAGACCTTATGGCCCTTGTCAAGGGAGATGCGGAAAAATATATTCCGAAACGGAAGAAATCGGCGGAGAAGGTGGATTCACTCACAAGCAACGAGCAGGAAGCCCATAAAACGTCCCAGAAACCAAAGAAAGGCAAAGTCCACTATGAAGGGAACATAGCCAGCCTGACGAAGGACCAAAGGACAAATCTGAAAGGATTGCAGGTCATTGCAGACGCACTGGGCGTGGACATCTATGTCTTTGAAGGCGAGACTGCGCCGGACGGCGTTACCCGAATTGGTGCCAACGGCTGGTATGATCCCAGAGACGGGAGTATTCACATTGACCTGTACGCAGGCGCCGACGGGAAGGGCACTATGCTGTTCACCGCGGCTCATGAACTGACCCACTTCATCCGGGACCAGAGTCCCGAAAAATTCCAGGCGCTGTCTGACTTCCTGATGGAGCAGTACGGGAAGAAAGACGTATCTATCCAGGAACTGGTGGAGAACCAGATGGCGAAAGCGAAAAAGGCCGGGCATGAGATCGACTATGACGGCGCTTTCGAGGAAGTTGTGGCCGATTCCATGGAAAGTATGCTTGCCGACGGGAAGGTACTACAGGAACTGAAGAATCAAAACCGGGGCCTGTGGGAGACGGTAAAGGATTATTTCCAGAAACTGTGTGAGAAGATTCGCAAGGCTTACATGGGATTGGAGCCGGATTCTGAGGAAGGCCGAATGGTTGCCCAAACGCGCGACGCCGCCGAGGAGATGCAGAGGCTTTTCACTGAGGGCTTGCTGGATGCTGGGGAGAATCACCAGGGGGTTACAGGAAAAGAAAAAGATACTAATGAGGGCAGCATGCGATATTCATTCAAGGGATATGATCCGGTAACGGGCAAGGGTGTATATGAAGGAAACTTCCCAAAAGGGACACCCAAGAGCGCTAAAGCTGAGCGAATACTTACATATATTCAGAATGTGTGGAGCAAAAAGCCTATTGATCTTGTAATTCGAGATGCAGATGGAAGGGAGCGTGTAATCCAAGCACAATTTGATCCCACCTATAATGAGAAAGGTGGCTACAAATCGGATGCCTCAAAACTTATGGGAGGTAACAGGCATGGTACAAGTTCTGAGCAGCGTGTCACACTGGATCTCGCTGATGACTATTATCAGTTAGCTTCAGAAGCAGTATACAACTATTCCAAACCGGAGACGGGGAAGGACAGTGTGACACATCAGGGGGTAAACAACTGGTACTATTTTATCAATGACATCCTGTTTCAAGAATATGGTGAAACAAAGATGAGCCCATACAGAGTAACCATAAACGTTAAGGAAAAAACGGATGGAAATTTTGTATACAGCTTCAGCGCAGAAAGACAAAAAGAAAGTTGAGCACCCAGCGGACTTTACATGCCGCTGTGACCTTCGCTACTACGAGCGAAAGCAATGCTCAACTTCTAAATAATAGTATACAAAATCCCGATAAATATGTCAACGAAAAATCCGAAAGGGTGATCTGGTACGCATAAAAAAACAGAAGCCCTCTAACCAGTGAATCCCAAGCGCCAATTGCAAGGGATTATGGAAAGAAAGCTTCTGTCGATAGAAGCCTGCAAGCCAGTGAGAACCATGCACAAAGTGCTGGGAACTATGGAGAGAGCGCTTCTACCGGAAGTAGTCTTTCATCCGATGAATCTCAGACGCCAATAGGCGTAGATTCTGGGAGAAAAGCTACCACTAAGAATAGTATATGCAGTTCCGGGATGGATGTCAAGGAAAAATCTCTAGCCTTCACTCATCACAAGATCTGAGAAACAACATTATGGCAGGAAGCCTGTCAAGAAAAAACAGGGGGAAGCCCCAAATTTAAAGCGGTCTGCTACGGCAGGCCGCTTTTTTGCGCCCTGGAACAGATTCCATGGGGGGCTGGGAGCAT